>CAZUYI010000001.1:0-24887 GCA_964624095.1 uncultured Verrucomicrobiota bacterium
AGGCCACGGCCGACAATCCGGCCGGCATCTGCGGACCCATCGGGCCCACCGAGCAATTGCCCCTCGTGGCGCGGATGGTCAACGAGTTGAACCTCAACCTGAAGGAAGCGGTGTTCTGGGGCATGGACGAGTGGTACGAGAACGGCCGCGAAACGCCGGTCTCCCACCCGCTGTCCTTCAAGCGCGCCGACCTCGAGTTGTGCTTCAACCGGATCCGCAAGGACTTGCGCCCGCGTCCGGAGAACCTGCATTTCCCGACCCGCGACATCAAGGCCTACAGCCGGAGCTTTGACCAAGCCCGGTGCCTCGTCATGCAGGGCGGCCAGGGCGAAGTCAAGCACTGGGCCTTCAACGACCCGCCCAAGCGCACGGGCGCCTACACGAAACACCCGCCCAGCCCGGCCGAGTACCGCAGGCTCGGTACGCGCGTCGTCGAGCTCCATCCCATGACGCTCATCCAGAACGCGCGCACGTCCGGCGGCGGCCAGGTCTTCCTCGTACCGAGCCGGGCGCTGTCGGTCGGTCCGCTCGAAACCTGGAAGGCGGAGAAGGTCTCGATCTGGCATCCCGGCCACCACGACAACCGGTTCGGCATCCGGCTGACCACCCTGATGATCTCCAAGCGGATCCCGGACGCCGCCGTGCCGATGTCCCTGCTGGCGGACCACCCGAACGTCCAGTTCAATTTCTACCGGCCCGCCATCGGCTCCTGCTCCACCGAAATGCACTGAGCCCGGACTATGTCGTTGGCCGTAGCGTGCCCGCCATGACCAGGAGCGGAGCCGGCCCGCCATCGGCGCCACGTGTGCTTCCGACGGCCTTGCGCTTCCTTCTTTCGCGCTCCTTCAGCCTGCTCGCAACCACCCATCAACTACCAAAGCCGGGAATGGCGCCACCCCACTCCCCCGCAAAAAAAGGGATCTTTAATCAGGAGCAATGGATGTTGCCGCCCCCTGTAACGAATTCCACCTGGAAGCCGGAGTGACATGCACAAGCATCAGTGTCAGACCTAAACAATAAATATTATCGCTCGGTTTTGATATAATGGGCTATTCAGAGTCGAGCTATTCACTGTCAGAGAAGCCCTTGACAATTGACGTTGTTATTGACAGGGCACGGCGCAGGATGACAGCGCTGTGGCCATAACACTGAGACTCCAGAGGCAGCCCCGGGCCGGGCCTAAGGATAATGCGTAAATGTTCAGGCAACCGCTCCGCAGCGGGGGCTACCTGAGCAGTCATCAAAAACGATTTAATCCGTCGCGGCGTCGGCACCCTGCGTCCGCCGGTCCGCCGGCTCGCGGGTCGTGCCCGGTACCAGGAACACCACGTACCCGTACCCGTTGGACACGGTCACCTCCACGGCGCCCTGCGCGTCCACCCGGTCCGAATGCAGCGTAGCTGACGGCGTCTTTTCGACCAGGGTGAGGGGCCGGCCCGCCCAGTCCTCGGGCAGGCGCAGCCGGTCCCGCTCGACGGACCGGTGATAGTCCGCATAAACCACCTGGGCCTCGCCCTCCGGATGCCAGTACAGGCAGGTGGGCGCCTCCGCGCCGCCGGGCTTGAAGTACTGCCGGTAGACCACGGCGCGCATGTCCGTGCCCGCCGGCACCCGCGGCCCCATCTTCCGGTCCACCGCCACCAGGGCGGATTTCCCCACGCTGTTGATCAAGGCGGCACGGGTGGAACGGCGACTCCGCTCGGACGGCCGCGTAATGCCCCGGACCAGGGAATACCCCATGACATACCCGACTTCGCGCGTCACGGCGCCGCCCGTGTTCCGGCCGAGAAACTGGATCAGCCGGTCGGGGAGATTATCCGGGGACTCGATGTTGCGGCTGGCCTTGTCAAACCAGATGTTCGGCAGGCGCGGCGCCGTGAAATCCTGCAGGGACTTGAAGTCAAAGCGGCGCCCCTCGAACTCGAACGGAACCGTTTTGGGGATATAGAATTCGTGCGTGTCGAAATCGCCCTGGTGCAGCTTGAAGGTCTGGAAGAATCCCATGAGCCGCAGGCTGAAATCCTTCAGCACCCGGGCGTGGAACTCGATGACGGCCGCCCCGTTGGGATAAAACCGGTACACGATATGATGGGCAACCATGGCGTCCAGCCGCGGCGACGCGAAATCCGATTCGACCCCGGGATGGGCAATCACGTCCCGCAGGACAGAACCCGGATCAATGATGTCATGGTCGTCCACGATCTCCAGGAAGCCGCACGGGACGACCTGGCCGTCGGGGAGCGGCGTCGTCCCGTCCGCCCGGTATTCCTGTTTCGCGATCCGGCAGCACGGCCGCAACTGCGGCACCGTCACCTGGGCGACGGCCAGTGTATCCGTCTGGGAGGCGCGGGTCAGAACCGTACCCGCCACCGTGAGCGTGAACCGCCACACGGCGTTGGTGTCCCGGTCGGCCGTGTTCTCCGAAAGAAACCACAGCTCATTCGAGTCCGCCACCCGGATCAGGGTGAA
The DNA here is from genome assembly GCA_964624095.1 of uncultured Verrucomicrobiota bacterium. GTDB lineage: Bacteria > Verrucomicrobiota > Kiritimatiellia > JAAZAB01 > JAAZAB01 > CAZEVX01. The sequence continues at coordinate 2,470 of CAZUYI010000001.1, forward strand.
GCGCGTGCCGGCCCCGTCCAGCCAGGCGCTGCCGATATCGGCAACGGTCCGGCCATGGTTCGGGCTCGTGACGGCGCGCACCGGCTGGCTGCCATGGTTGCCGCCCAGCAGGAAGGCGCCCCCGTAAGGGGGCATGAAGTTGGCTTCCATGAACCAGGGCTTGGTGTCGTCGCCCGAGTTGTGAATCAGCACGCCCGCGCGCGACAACTCCGGGCCCATCGCCGCGGACGGCGCAACCAGGCGCGTGCCGGCAAAATTGATCTGCCCGTTGCTCCCCTTGTTGAGGCGGACGACCAGGTCCCGGTCCGGCGAAAACGTACTGCGGATCAGCACGAGGTCGCCTGTCTTCAATACCTTCAATTCGTTGGCGGGCGGCTCTTCCGCCGCGACGAGACTCGCGGCCGCGGCGCACAGGATAACGAACCTACTCGCCTGTCCTGTCATGGCCATGCTCTTCCTATGATGAGTACCCGCTTGCCCCACCAGGCGCCGGAGGCGCGGCCAGCAGCGCCGGATCGGCCAGCCGGCCGTCCCGGAAGCGCACACCCTCGGCGGCCAGGAGCGCCTGCTTCCGGCGCAGGGCGGGGCCGCGCGTGCGGCCCATGAACCCGCCGAGCGTCAAGTCGGAGGCAATCACGCGGTGGCACGGGATGCGCGGGGCGTCCGGGTTGCGCTTGAGGGCCTGGCCCACGGCGCGGCTGGACCGGCAGCCGATCGCCGCGGCCAGCAGGCGGTAGGTGGTCACCCGGCCCCGCGGCACGCGGCACAGGGCGTCATACACGCGTCGTTGAAAAGTGGTGACCATCGTCCGGCTAGCGTGGCGCGGGCGGGTTCAGTTCGTCCGCGACCGCGCCGATGAGCTCCGGGTGCTCGAGGAACGTTTCGTAGAATGAGATCATGAGGGCACCCGTGCCGGCCGTGCCGGCCATCCGGATTTCGGCGCGCAGCTGGTCGGGCGGCTTGACCCGGTCCTTGGCGTACACCCCGACGAACGGCACGAACGTGTGGGCCGGATGGACGTCGTGCTGGATCCCGGCGTGCTGCTGGGTCAGCGCGTAGACGCGTTCGAGGGGCCAATGCGGCTTGAAAAACCAGGCGACCGTCTGGCCGCAGTAGTCCACGGGCAGCCGGCAGCCATACACCGGGTTCGGGTCGAAATCGGGATACACGTGGATGGCCAGCTTGAGGCGCGGGTCCAGGGCGCGGAGCCGGTCCCGGATCTGCTGCGTGTAGGCCACCAGCGCGTCTTCCGAGGCACGCCATTCCACCACGTCCGGCGGGAGCCCGGGGTGGCGTTCGGCGTATTCGCGCCGGTTGGCCTGTGAGGCTTCGCAGAAGCAGGCGTAGTAGTTGCGGTACCCGATGTAATCGAGCGCCAGCCCGTCCACCTCGTGCTCGCGCAGCATGGCCTCGATGGCCTGCCACTCGGCGTCCGTGAGGCCGGCGTCCGGACACAGCCAGGAGGCGCCGTGGATGTTCTCGCGGTCCGGATTGACCCGCGGCGTGCCCGCGAGGGCCATTTCCTCCGGCGCGACGCACTGGCGCAGGCCGGCTCCCGCGGGGTGGCGCAGGTTGATCCACCAGGCGTAGAACCCCAGCTTGCGCGCGCGCGCCACCCGGATAATGTCCGCGCGCGGCTCGGCGCCAATGTGGGTGAATCCCATCCGGACCGCGTCGTCGCCCATGCGCTCGACGGCCTCGGGCGTCTTCAGCGCGCCGGCGCGCACCCACAGCAGTTTCCAGTCGAACCGGCCCGGGGGGACGGCGGCCGGGTCGGCCAGGACGGCGAGGGTATTGGTGTAAAACACGAGCCGGCCCCAGCGGTCGGGGCGATGGCAGTTCCGCTCGCCCAGCCGCGGCCAGGTCCAGTACTGAACGTCCGTGTCCGGCGCCCCGGGCGAGGGCGCGTAGCGGCGCCCGAGGTGCGCGCCCCAGATGTCGCCGGGCGCGGGCGGACAGGCGGCCGGGTGCGCGAGAAACGCCAGGGCCGCGAAGGGAATGGCGAGTTCCGCGGTCCAGCCCCGGTCGAGATCGCTTGGCTCGTTGAGCGTACCCTGGACCTGGACGGCCCAGACCAAGCCGGTGCAATCCCAGTCCCAGAACGACTCGTCCTCCGTCTCGACCGGCAGTCCGAGCCGTGCGCGCGCCTCGGGCCGCCAGGGCAAGGTCTGCCACTTGTCGCTCAAGGACCCGTTGGCCGACAGGTGCATTTCGGTGTACCGGCGCCCGTCGCGCCCAGGATCGAGGTACAGCTTGAAGAAACTCTCGACGTAGCGCCGGCCGCCCGGCTCGGTGCGCACGTCGCGGCCGGTGAGCCGGGCCCAGACGTTGGTCTCCTGCACCTCGAAGGCCGCGTAGAGGAACCGGCGGTCCCAGAGCAGCCGGGCCGTCACCGGCTGGAGCGGGCGCGCGCCCGTCACGAGGTCGGCGCAGTGGATGGGCGCGGCAGCGCGCCAGGCGGGTTCGTTCAGCGCGCCGTCCACCGTGATGGGGGCCGGTACCTGGTAGACCGGGTACCAGTCGAATGCGAGCGCCGGCCCGGCCGACAGGCCGGCGAGCAGCGCGCACGCCATCCGAATCCGCGGGATGTGTTCCGTCATGGCGCGCCTCCCCGGGCAGGTCGGGCCGGCGCCGCGCTCCGACGCAGCACGCGGCCCGGCCGCGCGCCGGTAGAACGCCCGCGATCCACGACCAGGACGCCGTTGACCCAGACGTAGGGAATGCCTTCCGGGAACGAGCGGGGCTCGGCATACGTGGCGGTATTGCGCACGGCGGCCGGATCGAAGAGCACCAGGTCCGCCCACGCGCCTTCCCGCAGCACGCCGCGGTCGGCCAGGCCGAGAAACGACGCGGGCAGGGCACTCATCTTGCGCACGGCGTCTTCGAGCGTGAGGACGCGCCGCTCGCGCACATAGCGTTCGAGGACCCGCGGATACGTGCCCCACGCGCGCGGGTGCCCGGAGGCGTTCCCGCGCAGCGGGTAGTCGAAGGCACCACCGTCCGTGGACACGGCGCAACAGGGATGCCGCAGCAGGGTCTCGTTTTCCTCCTCGGACAGCAACACGGCGCCGACGGTGCGGCCGCCGTCGGCCCGGTTCAGCCGGATAAGCAGCTCGCAGAGGTCCGGCGCCCCGAGCCGCACGGCGGCCTCGGCCAGGGTGCAGCCGGCCAGCTCCGGGGACGAGGGGCTGTCGGCAATGGCGTGGAGGCGCGCCAGGGCCGTGAGGCGCTCGCGGGCGGCCGGGTCCAGCTCGGCCCAGGTGCGCGTCACGCCCAGGTCGGGATTCTCCTGCTGAAACAGGCGCACGGTATTAAAGATTTCGGTGAACTCCCAGGGATACGTGTCGAAGATCACGGGCAGTCCCTCGGCCCGGGCGCGGTCAATGAGGGCAAGCGACTCGGCCGCCCGGCCCCAGTAGGCGCGCGGCCAGGCGTGGTGGTGATTGATGGACGCGGGCACGCCGGTGGCGCGGGTGATGGCGACGATCTCGGCCACCGACTCGATCAGGCGCTCGCCGAGGTTGCGGATGTGGGAGATATGGACTCCGCCGCGGGCCGCCACCACGCGGCACAGGGCGATGACCTCGTCCGTCGAGGCGCCGGGCGTGTACTGCAGCCCGGTGGCCAGCCCGAAGGCGCCCTCGTCCATCGCGCGCGCCAGCAAACCTTCCATGGCGCGCATTTCGTCGGGCGTGGCGGGGCTGCCGGCCCACCGGCCGGACGCGACGCCCAGCACGGCCCGCCGGAGCGTATCGTGCCCGCAGAACGGCACATAGTGGATGGCCGTTCCGTTCCGCTCAACCGTCGCGCGCCAGGACTCGAGGCTCGACCACGTCACGAGCTCGGCGTGAAACGAGTTCGGACGCAGAGGCGCGGCCGGCAGGGCCGCGTCCCACCCGTACGCCGCGCGGCCGTCCCCGCCCACGACTTCCGAGGTCAATCCCTGGCAGACCGAGTTCAGGGCGTTGCCGCCCACCGGGCTGGTCAGATCGGAGTGCCCGTGCAGGTTGACAAAGCCCGGCGCGGCCACCAAGCCGCGCGCCGGCAGGACGCGGGTCGCGGGACCAGGCGCCACACTTTCCGCCAGGCGGACGATCCGGCCGCCCGCGATCAGGATGTCGGCCGGGAACAGCGGGCCGCCGCGTCCGTCCGCAACGGTCGCGCCCTGCACCAGCCACTCAGCCCGGGACGCCGTGCCTGTCCTCATGGCACCGCCTCCGCCGGCGGAGGCCGGCAAGACGAACCGTCCCGGTAATCCGGCATGGACAGGACGGCGGGGTTTCGGTAAGGTGCCCGGTGTGGCGAGTTATTCCGGAGTGGGCCCATGAGCAATCTCTGGCTGATCCTGATCCCCGTCATCCTGGCGGCGGCCATCGTTCTCTTTTTCCGGCTGACCAAGCGCCCGTGAAGCCCGGCCGGGGGCGACGGACGGCGGGCTCAGCCAGCCGGGGCGGCAGCCAGTCGCTTCAGCAGCCAGGCCATGTTGAGGCCGAGCGTTTCGAGCGTGCGCATGCCCTCGGCGTCCTTTTCCGCTTCGCCCTTCTCGCGTCCGACGGCGATGTTCCAGTAGCTCGACCCGGGCACGATCATCTGGCCGATCAGGAAGAAATGGTTGATCGAGTCGAACGCATGGATGGCCCCCGCGCGACGTACGGCCACGACCGCCGCGCCAACCTTGCGGCGGAGACAATCGCCGTTGGCCCGCGCCGTCATCCCGGCCCGGTCAATCAGCGCCTTGAGGTCGGGGGTAAGGTCGGCAAAATAGGTTGGCGAGCCGAGCAGGATCCCGTCGGCGGCCAGCATCTTGCCAAGGCAATCGTTGAGCGCATCGCCCGCCTGGGCGCAGCGGCGGTTCCTGGCGGCAAAGCACTGGTAGCAAGCCCGGCAGCCGCGCAGGTTCAGCGGACCGAGCTGCACGAGTTCGCCGCCGATGCCTTCGCGCGCGAGCACGTCCAGCACGAGGCGCAGCATGCGGGCCGTGTTGCCATCCGGACGCGGACTGCCGTTAAACGCAACGACCTGCATCGAAAACACTCCTGAAGGATGGTTTTCCGCCATGCGATCCCCGGTACGACCCACACTATACGCAAAATCCCGCCCTATGCAACGGCCCAGTGCCGGCCGCGTGCCATGGGGCGCCGGCCGTGCCGCCTCGCGGCGGAGGCGGCCCCGATGAACCTGCTGCTCCTGTTTCCGGATGACATCGAGCCGGGCGCCGCCCGCGCGTGCATCGATGGACGGCGCCTGGCCGACCTGCTCGCCAGCCGCCCGTTCGCGCGCGGCGACCGGCTCCGGGTCGGCCTGGCCGGCGGCCGGCTGGGTACGGGCCGTGTCACGCAGGTCGAGGCGCGCCGGCTGTGGCTGGATCTCGACCTGGACGAGGATCCACCCGCCCCGCTGCCGGTCACCCTGGTACTGGCGCTGCCGCGGCCCAAGGCGCTCCGGCGGATCGTGTCCGCCATCGCGTCCCTGGGCGTGAAGCGCCTGTACCTGGTCCACGGTCACCGGGTGGACAAGGCATACTGGAAGAGCCCGCTGCTGGACGCGCCGGCCATCCGCGACGCCCTGGTATCGGGCCTGGAGCAGGCGGGCGATACGGTCCTGCCGCAGGTCGAACTGCGGCGCCGGTTCAAGCCGTTCGCCGAGGACGAGCTACCGGCCCTGGCACGCGGAGCGCGCGCGCTGGCGGCCCAACCCGATGCGACCCGGCCCTGCCCGCGCTATGCCCCGGGCCGCACGGTGCTCGCCATCGGGCCGGAAGGCGGGTTCGTGCCCTTCGAACTCGAGCTGCTGGCCCGGGCGGGCTTCGAGCCCGTCACGCTCGGTCCGAGAATGCTGCGCGTCGAGACGGCCGTATCCGCCCTGCTCGGACGGTTGGGCGGACCGTGACCGGACCGGTCAGGGCTCGCTCGAAGGCGGCAGCCAGGAATTCCGGATCCGGTCGAGGGTCCCGTTGGTCTTCCACTCCGCCAGCAGCCGGTTGACCTCCGCCAGCAGCGCGGCATCCGTTTTCTTCGCGCCGGCGGCCATTTCCTGGCGGGGCGTCGGCAGCGGCACGGCGGTCAGCTCGGCCTCGTTTTCCGAGGCCAGCCAGATCACGATGGGCGTGTCGTGGATGTAAATGTCCACCATCCGCGCACAGAGCGCCTGGGCCCCTTCGTCCGGATTCAGCCAGCCCACGCTGGCGGCATTGCGACAGACTTGCTGGGCAAGCATGTCGCCAGTGGTCTTCTTCTGCACGGCAAAGTGGGCGTTGGCCGTCAGCAGGTCCTTGGCGGCGCCGAACCGGGCCAGGTCCGCCCGCCGGATCAAGGCGCTTTGCCCCTGCAGCAGGTAGGGATCGGAAAACGCGATCCGCACCCGGCGCTCGTCGGTAATCGTCATGCCCGACATGATCAGGTCGGTCTTACCGTCGAGCAGGGCGGTGATTTGGAGCTCCCAGGGCAGTTCGACGAACTGCAGCGGGCGCCCCATCGCCCGGGCCAGTTCGCGCGCCAGGTCGGCCTCGATGCCCCGGATGTCGTTACCCTGCTTGAAGATGATCGGCGGGCTGTCTGGCGTTACGCCGATGCGCAGCGGCGCCGGCCGGCCACCCATCAGGCTGGGGCCGGTCCGGCACCCGGCCAGCATCAAGCCGACGATGGCCCAGCCCGCCGCTCTCCACCAACATCGTGCGCTCTCGTGCATGGATGCCGCCTTTCTGTATCCGTAACGACCGGGTGCCTCCCGGGCTCCGTCTATCCTATCGCGGCGCGGAGCCGAATCAACCGAAAAAGCGCGCTCCCGTTCGCGGCGGGCGGACTTCGCGCTTGCCAATCGCCGGCGCCCGTGGACAATGTCCCGTCCCGCACCCTCAGGAAAGGATCTGCGCCATGCCCCTCCACTCCTCCGCTGCGCTCAGCCGCGTGTTCGACTGGATCAGCAACCATCGCGAGGCATGCCTGGAGCGGCTGGTCCGGTACGTGGCCCAGCCGAGCATCAGCGCCACGGGCGAAGGCGTGCTGGATACGGCCGAGTATATCGCCGGCGAGGCGGCCCGCATCGGCCTTGCGGCGCGCCCGTTCCCCACGGGCGGCTGGCCGACGATCCTGGCGCAGCGCACCGATGCGCCCGGGGCGCCGACCATCCTCTTCTATGGGCATTACGACGTGCAGCCGGCCGACCCGCTCGGCGAGTGGACGTCGCCGCCCTTCGAGCCGGCCGTGCGCGGCGGGCGGCTGTACGGGCGCGGGGTATCGGACAACAAGGGCCAGCACCTGGCCGTGTTGATGGGCCTCGAAGCCTGGCTGGCCTGCCACGGCCGGCTGCCCTGCAACGTTACGGTGCTGCTCGAAGGCGAGGAAGAAATCGGGAGCCCGCACCTGGCGGAATTCGTCCGGGCGCATCGCGATCGGCTGGCGGCCGACGTGGTGGTGATGGTGGATGGATCGGTCCCCGAAAACGGGCAGCCGAGCCTCGTGTTCGGGGCGCGCGGCATCGCCGGCTTCGAGCTGCGCGTACGGCATGCCGTCCGCGACGTGCACTCGGGCAGCTACGGGGGCGCCGTGCCCAACCCGCTCTGGACGCTGGTGCACCTGCTGGCGACGATGAAGAACGAGCGCGGCGAGATCACCATCGAGGGGTTCCATGACGACATCCGGCCGCTCACCGGGTCGGAACGCAACGCGCTCGCCGCGGCGCCGGCCGATCCCGACGGGCTCCGCGCGGCGCTGGGCCTGGCCCGGCTCGATGCCCCGGCCGGGCGCCCGTTGAACGAGCGGATCATGGCCTGCCCCACGCTGACGATCAACGGGCTGCACGGCGGGTACGGCGGGCCGGGGCTCAAGACCGTGCTGCCGCGCGAGGCCCTGGCCAAGTGCGATATGCGCCTCGTGCCGGATCAGACGGTGGCTGGAGTCATGGCCCGGGTCCGCGAGCATGTCGCCCGGCACGCGCCCGACGTCGAGGTGCGCCCGCTCGGCGGGATGGACCCGTTGCGGGTGTCCCCGGATTCCCCGATGGCCGAGCGGGTCCGCGGCGCCCTCCGCGCGGCCCACGGGGTCGAGCCGCTGTCGCTCCTGTCGCTGGGCGGCAGTCTGCCCGGCTATGTGTTTGCCGGCGCGCTGGGCATTCCGGTCTTCATCCTGCCCTGCGCCAACGCCGATGCAAAGGGCCATGCCCCGGATGAGAACCTGGAACTCGAGTGGTTTTCCCGCGGCATGCGTGCCGCGGCCGCACTCGTGGCGGCACTGCCCGGCTGACCCGCGCCGCCCCCCGTCCCGTCCGGCCGGCGCCGCCGTTCAGGCGGCGCCCGGTCCGCCGCCCAGGGCATCGCCCACGAACGCGCGCAGGTCGCGCGCCGTGCGGAATTCGGCCAGCGCGGTCACCGAGATCAGCTCGGATCCCGCCAGGCGCCGGCCCTCCAGGCGGGCGGCCCCGATGGTTTCCAACTCGAAGGCGGCCATGTCAGGATCGGAATTGAAGATGCTGTAGGCGTCGGCCGCCGAACGGGGCCCGCCCGGCTGGTCATTGTCGGCGATATTGAAATACAGGCCGCCGGCCGGGCCGGCGTTCCAGCGCAGCACCAGCAGGCGCCGCGACAGATCATAGCAGCCAATGAAGCGCGCCTCGGCGGCCTGCCGGATGCCGATCTGGCCCTTCTTGCGGCCGTCCACCCGGTACGTGAAGCCGCGCGGATAAAACGCCAGCCGCTCGCGCGGCGGGTCGTAATAGGCCTCGTTGATCGCGGCCTCCGGCTCGTCCACGGCCGCGAAGGCCACCGTTTCGTCACAGGCGTCAAACTGCTCGAGGGTCCACGCGGCCAGCAGCGCGGACTCCGCGTCCACCGTATTCAGCACCGTGAAGCGGTCGGTCGTCCGGTACGCCAGCCCCGCCGCGAGTTCCCCGGCCGGCAGGCCGGGCGGTGGGCCGGGCAGCCGCTCGAACAGCCGTTCCATGCGCGTCGCAACATGGACGCCGGCACGGTTGACCAGCTCGATGGTCTTGGCGAGCCGCGCGCCGTCCGACCCTGCAACCTCCACGGTAAACGGCTCGCGGTTGATCGCCGGCTGCACGTACCACTCGGTCCCCCGATAATTGAAGCCCAGCGGGCCTCCCTCCGGGGCCGGCCAGACATTGCAGCCGCCGTAATTGGCGAACGGCTGGTCCGGCCGGCGCACCGCCGCCAGGTCAAGGCGGTGCATGGAATGCCCGTTCAACTCGGCAAACACCCGGCCGCCCATGTCGGGGCAAAGCAGGTAGGCCGCGCCGGGCGACCCGAAGAGCAGGGCCGCCGCCCCCTTGAAGGACGCCAGGTCTCGAAAGGCTTGATCCGCCATGAGGTGTCTCCCGGAGCCTGACCCGGCGGCGCGGCGCGGGCCCGGCTCGCGCACGGGTCAACGGCCGGCGCCGGACTCCGTGCCGGGGCGTTTCGGGGCGGCGGCGGGGTGCGCAGGACCGGCGGACTCCGTCATCCGGCCCAGGAAATCGGGCAGCTCGACTCCGGCCATGGAGGCGACATCCTGGAGCGGGGGCACGCTCTTGATCAGGCTGGACACGAAATTGGCCGTCGAGGAGCCCTTGCCCCCGCTCGCGGAGTCCCAGACGGTGATCTTGTCTATCTTGAGATTGCGGATGGCGTCCACCTGCCGGGCCACCACCTGCTCCAGTTTCTCCACCATCAGGAACGTGGCCGCGGCCTTGGCGTCGCCGTTGCAGCTCCGGACCAGCGAGGCGTAGCCCGCCGCCTTGCTATCGAGCACCTGCCGCACGCCCTTGGCTTCCGCCTCGTAGTTCAGCAGGATGCCGTCGGCGTGCCCTTTCGCCTCGCGCCGGATCCGCTCGGCTTCCGCTTCGGCGGAAATCTCGATCGAGCGCTTGTCTATTTCCTTGCGGACGATCTGCTCGGCGTTCAGGCGCTCCTGCTCGGCCAGGTACTGCGCTTTCTGAATCTGCGCCTGCGCCTCGCGCTTCGCGACCTCCGCCTTCTGCATGGCGGCTGCCTGCTTCACGGCCAGCAGGGCGTTGGAATCCGCGATGTCCGCCTTGGCCGTGTTCTCCCCGCCCACCGCCTGGGCTTCCTGGCCCTGGACGTAAATGCGCTGGTCGGCCTCGGCTTTCTTCTTGCCCTTCTCGGCGGCGGCCATGTTTTCCGCCACCCGCACGGTCTGCTCGCGGGTCGCCTCGGCGTGCCCGATCGCCCCCACCTTGTCCTGCTCGGCCACGTCCACCTTCGCCCGGTTGATCGCTTCCGAGGCGGCCTTCTTCCCGATGCTCTCGATGTAGGCGGATTCGTCGGTGATGTCCGTGATGTTGACGTTGATCAGGTACAGCCCGATCTTGTTCAGTTCCGGCTCGACGTTCTTGCGGATGGACTCCAGGAAACTTTCCCGGTCCTGGTTGATCTGCTCGATCGTGAGCGAGGCCACGGTCAGGCGCAGCTGGCCGAAGATGATTTCCTTGGCCATACCCTCGATGTCGGTGCTCTTCAGGCCCAGCAGCCGCTCGGCGGCGTTCAGCATGATGGCCGGGTCTATGCTGATGCCGACGGTAAAGGTCGAGGGAACGTTGATTCGGATGTTCTGCATCGACAGCGCGTTCTGGAGCGGGATGCTGATGGTCATCGGCGTCAGGCTCAGGTAGGCGTAATCCTGGATGAGCGGCCAGACCATCGTGCCGCCGCCGTGCATGCAGCGCGCGGACCGGTTGTCGGCCACTTTCCCGTAAATCACCAGGATGCGGTCGGACGGGCAGCGCTTGTACCGCGCGGCCAGGAACATGACGGTCGAGAACACCAGGATCACGAAGGCCAGGACAACAATGGGCATCATGACGCATCTCCCCGCGGCTCGTTCCGGACCGGTTCCACCCACAGCAGATTCCCACCCGTGACGCGCACGACCCGGATGCGGGTTCCCGTCTCGAGGACGGCTCCGTCGGTCGCGGCGCTCAGCACCCGGAGCTGGCCCTGGACGGTCACGCGCACCTGGCCGCTCTTGCCCGGGGCCACGGGCAGGTACACCTCGCCTTCCTGCCCGACGGCCTGCTCCAGGCGCAGGGTGCCGTCCGATTGCAGCTTCTTCATGCCCGTAAAAATTCGGGCAATCACCCAGACCGTGAAGAGGCCCGCCGCCAGCCCGCCCACCACCGGCCAGACGGGGCCCCACCCGCCCTGCCGCGACAGCGCCAGCGAGGCCAGCCCGAACATCATGAAGAAGGCCGTCAGGCCCTGTAGCGACAGCACCTTGAAACTCGCGTCGGCGTCCTCGTGCACGTCGCCGGCGTCCCCATCCGCGCCCGCCTCGCCGTGCCCGGCGACCAGCAGGACGGTGCGCAGCAGGAACAGGGCCGCCCCGAAGACGGCGCAGCCCGCATAAATCTGCTCGACCCGCGTCAGCGATTCCAGAAAGGCGTTCATGGCTCCCCTCCCGCTCGGACCCCCCGCCTCATCGTCATACCTGGCTCGGACCTTAGCCCGTCCCGCGGTTCGATGTCAACAGGAATCGGAAAGGGCTTGACATCGTACGCGCATCGCGACACGGTACGCCACCGTGTGGGTGACCTTCGGCGCGTGACGGACGGAGTATTTGCCTGGTGGAGGAGTGGAATGAATCATTTCAAGCTGCTGAAACAGTTGTGCGAAATGCCCGGCCTCAGCGGATTCGAGGACGAGGTCCGCGCCCTGGTCGCCCGGGAACTTAAGCCGTTCGTCCACGACCTCCGCGTGGACGCCATGGGCAACCTGGTGGCCCGCAAACGGGGCCGGACCTCCGCCGCGCTCAAGGTCATGATTTCGGCCCACATGGACGAACTGGGATTCCTGGTCACCCACATTGATGACCATGGATTCCTCCGCCTGGATCGGAGCGGCGGCGTGGATATCGCCTCGATGCCCGGCCGGCCGGTCACGATCTGCGGCGCCAAAAAGCTGAACGCGGTCATCGGCGCCCGCGCGCTGAGCCCGCTGGGCGATGACAGGAAAAGCAAGCCGGCGGGGCCCGACGAACTCTTCGTGGACACCGGGCTGCCTGCCCGGGCGGTGAAACGGCATGTCGAAGTCGGCACGCCGGTGGTCATGCGCCAGGAGTGCGTCGAGATAGGCGGCCTGGTCTGCGGTAAGGCCATGGACGACCGGGTGGGCGTGTTCTGCATGATCGAAGCGGCGCGCGCGCTCGCGCGCACCGAGTTCGACGTCTACTTCGTCGGCTCCTCCCAGGAGGAAGTCGGCCTGCGCGGCGCGGGGCCGGGCGCCTTCGGGATTACGCCGGATATCGGCATCGCGCTGGATGTCACGCGGTCCATGGATGTGCCCGGCGTGGCCGCCCAGAACCATGTCGCGGCGCTCGGCCGCGGCGTGGCGATCAAGATCAAGGACTCCGGAAGCCTGGCCCATCCCGGGCTGGTCCGGTGTTTCCGGGAGCTGGCAACAAAGAAAAAAATCCGGCACCAGCTCGAAGTCCTGCCGCTCGGCGCAACCGATGCGGCGGCCATTCAGCGTACCGGCGCGGGCATCCCGGCGATCACGCTCAGCATCCCCACCCGCTATGTCCATTCCACGGTCGAAACCTGCCATCCGGACGATATCGAGGCGGCCATCCGGTTGCTGACCGCGTTCCTGGAAACGGGCCATGCCTGGGCCGCATCGCTGCGGACGGGGACGTCGGCGCCGGTTTGATCGCAAGCCCGGGCCGCGGCTGCACGGCCCGATCCCCCGGATCGGACCGGGGATAAGCGAAAGACCCTGCCCCCCCTCGATCATCCAGGCGAACCGGATCGGCGCCTGGCGCGGCACGCGCGGTGACAGAACGGACTGGGAGATAACCCCATGGTGACGTTGCACAGGCTAGCCGGATTTGCGGGCGCAACCTGGATGTGCGTGGCGATGAGCCTCGTCGGCGGGCGTCCCGGCAGGGCGGCGCCGGAGGCCGCGGGCGGAACGCCCGCCGCGGCCGCCGTGCTCGATGCCGGGTCTTTCCGTTCCGAACGGTCCATGTCCGGCGGCATTCAGGAGGCCATGGACGCCTTGCCCCCGGAGGGCGGCGCCGTCCTGGTCCCGCCGGGCGTGACGATCCTGCGCCGCCCGATCATCATGAAGCCGAATTCCAGGCTGGTCGGCGCCGGCCGCTCCACGGTGCTGAGGAAAGACGCCGCCTTCCTGGCGCCGCTGGCGGCGGACGTCAGGCAAGGCCAGGACTTCATTCTCGTCCAGGACCCCGCCCCCTTGCGCGTGGGAGCCTGCCTTGTCCTGGGCGACACCAATAGCTGCCCGATGCTCAGCGACATGGTGATCGTGACGGCGATCGCCGGCACCCGCGTGTCCTTTCAGCACTGCCTGTATCCGGCCAAGCGGACGGCGCCGCGCGACCTGGCCCGGGTCCATGGCGCCTGCGCGATGAACCTGTTTCCGATGGTGGTGCCCGCCAGGGACACGGGCATCGCGGACCTGGAACTCGATGGGAACGGCCTCGAACAGATGCCGGACGATCCCCGGGCGAAGGCCGTCTTCCGCCTGGCGCGCGACAAGCTCGGGGCCGGCCTCTATCCGGCGCAGGGAACCGTGGAACGCTGCTGGATTCACGACTGCGTCTATGGGGTGCATGCGAGCGCCTCCGGCCTCGAACTGCGCCAGTGCGAGGTGTACCGCCATCGGGGCGACGGGGTCCACCTCGGCGGAGGACCCCACTCGATGATCGTCAACAACCGCATCTATGACAACGGCGCCTCCGGCATCTATTTTTGTTACGCCAACCGGAAGGTGATCGTCATCGGCAACGAAATCATGCGGAACCACGACGGCATCCACGGCATGGACGACGGCAACCCGGCGCGCGATACCACGGCCGACCGGTGTTCGATCATCAGTCAGAACATCATCTACGAAAACGTCTGCGCCGGGATCCGCAACGGCGGCCGCATCGGGCCGCAGGATTTTGTCCTAACGGAAAATATCCTGCATAATAATCAGCAGGGCCATGGCTGGCGCGGATTGCCGACCGCCGGCATGCTGCTCTACGGGCCCCAGCGCTGTGTGATTGCCCATAACCGGTCTTACGACGACCGCGAGTCCTATCCGCGGTACCTGCTGGCAAAGCCCGTGGCCGCGGGCGCCGCCACGATTCACATCGCGCTGGCCGACCGCAATGTCCACTCGGAGCCGTACCTGCTGACCAACGACTGGCTGCGGCTCGGCGCCGAGGCCGGGACCAACACCTATACGGTCACGAGTTTCAGCAATCTTACCGCCCGGCTGGATCGCCCCGTTCCGGCCGACCTGCCGGCGGAAACGCCCGTCACGCGCGTGGCGGCCCAGGCGTGGGGCATTGCCATTCTGGGCAAGGAAGCGCGCGACAACGCGATCGTCGGCAACGTATGCGTGGGCAATCTGGCCGGCGGCATCCTGGTCGAGGGACTGAGCCACCAGGCGGTCGGCCAGAACGTCGGCCTCGTGGCGGATACAACGGACCCGGCGCTGAAGACCGGCGCTTCTCCAGCGCCCGTAAGCGCGCCGTAGCATGGCGCTCGGACACGGGCCGGACGCCCAACGGCGCAACGGACAATGTCAACCAGCCGCGAACAGGAATCCAACCGCATGACGCGACGGACCTGTCCGCGGGCCGGGCCGGACGCGGCGTCCGCCCGGCACCTCGAGGCCGCGCGGATACAGGCGACCCAAAAACTGGCTTCTTTCGTGGACCGCTCACAGACGGTCGGCCTGGCCGTGGCGGCGGTAACTAACGGGGCGCTGGTCTATACGGCCTCGTTCGGAAGGAAGTCCCTCGAGGAGGATATCCCCCTGCGGGACGGCGACCTGTTCCGGATCGCCTCCGTGTCCAAGTCCTTTACCGCGACCGCGCTGCTGCGCCTGCTCGACCAGGGGACACTCCGCCTGGACGACGATGCCGGCGAACGGGCGGGCATGCCGATACGGAACCCGAAGCATCCCGGGCTCCCCATCACGGTCAGAATGCTGCTGTCGCACACCTCGAGCCTCAACGATTCGCGCGGCTACGGCAGCTTGGACCTGATCAATCCGGCGGCCGGCCCCGACTGGGCCCGCTCGTACCGCGACGAGGCGCCCGGCGCGCGCTACGAATACGCCAATATCGGGTTCCATCTCCTGGGCGCCATCATCGAACGGGTCTCGGGCACGCGGTTCGACCGGTTCGTCCGGCAGAGTGTGATCGCCCCACTGGCGCTCTATGCCAGTTTCAACCCCGATGACTTGGATCGGAGCCGGTTCGCCACGCTGTATAGCCCCGACCCGACGGCGCGCACGGCGGCGGGACGTCCGGCTTTCAGGCCGCAACCGGCTGCCTACCAGAGCCCGGCCGAGCAGATAGACGCCAACTATCGAATGGGCTACAGCACGCCCCTGTTTTCCCCGACCGGCGGCCTCAAGATTTCGGCCCGCGACCTGGCCCGGTACATGCTGATGCACATGAATGCTGGCGCGGACCCGGCGACGGGAACCCGGATTCTGAACAAAGAAACCGCCCGGCTGATGCAGACTGACGCGGTACAAATTGACCCCCACAACTCTTACTGCCTGGCCCTGAGGCATACCTTGAACCTGATACCCGGAGAAAGAATGACCGGTCATACAGGCTCGGCCTACGGGCTGATCAGCGCCCTGTTCTTCGAACCCGAAAAGAAGTTCGGATTCGTGATGATGACCAACGGCGTCACGCCTGAATACGCCCGAAAGACAGACGGATATGCCCGCATCCAGCGCGAGGTGATAACGCTCCTGCACGACAGCTTCATCCGCTGACCGGCTGCGCCTCGAGTCATCCGACTGGTCCCGGCCGGAATAACCGGTGCGCGCAACAAACCATGCGCGGAGCACATGGGCCACACAGGATTCCTGAGACCAAGGCGTCAGCGGCGTCCCATGACATCCGCGCGCTCCCGGCCCGCAGTATCCGCGAGAACCTAAGCGCTATGCTTCCCTCTATTCTTTTTGACTCGTTGGCCTCGGTTGGGCTACGCTTTGCCCTATGACTACCATCCTTTTTCTCGCATTCGATCCGCGTGTATCCGCGCCGCCCGGAACGCGACCCCGCGCCCGGGCCATGCCCCGTCGTGTGCTCGCGGTGGCCGCCGGCGCCCTGTCGCTCGTATGCGCCGCCCCGCTCCGCGCCGCCGCGCCCCGGGACGAGGTCACGTACATGGCCGTCATGATCAACGACGAGAAAACCGGCTATGTCAGCCAGGAACGGCGCGCCGTCGAGGGCAAGGTCACGACGGCCGTCCGGACCGTGCTGACCGTGACGCGGGGCGGCGCGGGCATGACCATCACCCAGGAGCAGGTCTCGATCGAGTCGGAGGCCGGCGCCGCCCTGGGCTTCGAGAGCGTCATGAACATGGGTCTGGTCGAGAACCGCCTGAGCGGCACGATCGGGCCCGACGGCAAGTTGAAGGTCACCCAGGCGATGGGCGACCGGAAAAAAGAGTTCACGCTCGACTGGCCCGCGGGTGCGCTCCTGGCGGAAGGGGCGCGACTCGAGCAGCTCCGGCGCGGTCTCAAGGCCGGCACCGAATACGAGATCGTCCTATTCATGCCCGAGGTGCTGACGGCCATGCCGACGCATGTGACCGTGGGCGAAAAGGAAAAACTCGATTTGCTGGGCCGCATCGTCGAGGGCGTCAAGGTGACGACCCTCAGCCGCATGGGCGGGGCGGAGATTCCCGCGGTGTCCTACGTGGACGAGCAGGGCGACGCCCTGCGCATGGACATGAACCTCATGGGCATGCAGTTCTCCGCCTTGCAGTGCGACCAGGCCTTTGCCGTGAGCCCGGTCCGGACCACGCGGGACTTCCTGGCCGCGTCGCTGGTCCCCTGCCCAGCGCCGATCCCGGCCGACGCGGCCCGCACGGTGTTCACCCTCAAGCCGAAGCCCGGCAGGAAGGTTTCCCTCCCGACCACCGATTCCCAGCACGTCGTGACCACGCCCGACGGCGCGTTGACGGTGACCGTGTCGCGGCTGAAAGCCCCGCCCGGCCACGCGAGGCCCTATGCGGGCGGCCACCCGGAGGCGCAGGCCGCGCTGACGCCCGCCCGCTTTATCCAGAGCGACGATCCGATGATCGTCGAGGCGGCCGGGAAGGCCGTCGGCGACGAGCCGGACGCCGGCGCCGCTGCCGCCAGGATCGCCGCCTGGGTCCACGCTCACATGAAGGACCGCAACCTCTCGGTCGGCTATGCCTCGGCCTCGGAAGTCATCCGGGCATTGGAAGGCGACTGCACCGAGCACGCCGTGCTGACGGCCGCCCTTTGCCGCGCCGCCGGCATCCCGGCCCGCGTGGCCAACGGGCTGCTCTACATTGACGAGTTTTTGGGACGCCGGCAGGTTCTCGGCGGACATGCCTGGACCCAGGCCTTCGTCGGCGGCCGTTGGATTGACCTGGACGCCACGCGGCCGGACGCCACCACGGCCAATCGTATTTTGATGTCCACCGACACCGGCGAGCTCGTCGGCACCTTCGCCATGCTCAACAGCTTCGGCCTGTTCGACGTCGTGGCCGTGACGGCCCCCCCCGCCGCAGAATCGCCGAAGTGAAAATCCGGTGGGAGCACCCGATTCATCGTCTGGCGAGCCCTATCCTCGTCCGGAATCCGGGCCACAGAGTCGAAGACCTCTTGAAAATAGATTCCGTTGCCCCCTCTTGTTTCGACTGGGCGGCGGCAGGGGTGGTCTATTTCGATTCCATGCATCAGCGTAGAGGCCGCGTTCTCCGGCGGGCCGGGACAGCCCCGGCCCGCCCGTTCTGCTTGACCCCTCCACGCCGTTCCAGCTACCGTTTGACCCATGCAAGCGCTCCTTCGGGCCGGTCCCGGCGGGGGGCTCGCGCCGCACGAAAAGCGATTTCCTATCCGTTCTTACCAACCAGGCGCTGTCGGCCGTCCGCCTCAGGAAGCAGGGCCACCGCCTGAAGAAAAGGTCCACTTCGTTCCCGAAAACATCGACCGTGAAACGGCCCGCCTCAAGTTCAAGGTCACGGAAATCCAGATCGACGTCCTGACCCGCGAGCAGAAGGCCTGCCTGGCCTCGTGGGAAGCGGGGATCTGATCGGAGCGCCGACAATGCCGACAGACACGATGACGCCCAGGGAACGCTGGCTGGCCGTGCTGCGCCGCGAGAGGCCGGACCGCGTGCCGATGGATTACTGGGCGACCGGCGAGGCCACCCGGAAGCTGCGGCAGCATGTGGGCTGCTCTGACACGGCCGAACTCTTCCGCCGCCTGCACATCGACCGGCCGGTGTCGGTGAGCGGCAGGTACGTCGGACCTCCCCTCCCCCCTGACACCGATGTGTTCGGCTGCCGGCACCAGGCCGTTAACTACGGAACGGGGGTCTACTCGGAATGCGTCTATTCGCCGCTCCAGCCGTACTCCTCCGTCGAGGAGATCCTCCGGAACTACCGGTGGCCGGAGCCTGACTGGTACGACTATTCTGATCTCTCCAAACAGATCGAGGGCCGGGAGGAATACCCCGTGCAGGGCGGGGGCTCCGAGCCGTTCCTGATCTACAAGGCGCTCCGGGGGCAGGAGCAGGCGTTTGTCGACCTGATCGAAAACCCGGAGATGGTGCGCTACTGCCTCGACAAGCTCTATGGCCTAGCCTACGAGAACACCGCCCGCCTCTACGAGGCGATTCCCGGGAAGGTCATGATTAGCTACGTGGCGGAAGATCTCGGGAGCCAGGAGGACCTCATGTATTCGCCGGACCAGATACGGGAGTTCTTCATCCCGTGGATGAAGAAGATGGTCCGGCTCGCGCAAGACGCGGGGGCCTTCGTGTTCCACCACAGCGATGGCGCCGTGAGGAAGATCATCCCAGACCTGATCGACGCCGGCATGGACGTGCTGAATCCCATTCAGTGGCGCTGCCGGGGGATGGAGAGGGAAGGCCTGAAGCGCGACTTCGGCGACAAGCTGGTCTTCCACGGCGGGGTGGACAACCAGCAGACGCTCGCCTTCGGGTCGGTGGAGGACGTGAGGCAGGAGGTTCTCGACGACCTCCGCATCCTCGGAGCCGGGGGCGGGTACATCCTGGCGCCCTGCCACAATATCCAGTCCGTCAGCCCGCCCGAGAACATAGTCGCCCTCTACGAAACCGGCTACCGCCACGGCTGGTCGTGAGGCCGTCCGGTGCCTGTTTCGCTTGAGAGAAGACGCGAAGCGAGCGAAGGACGGTAGGGGCTAAACAGGATATGGGCTTGTCACTTCTATGCGTTGGACGATCCGGCGGGTCACCAGGCACTCCACGTTAACACACATGCTTCTTTTTCAACCCATGAGGCGAATCGCCCCATTCACCGTAGCCGATCTCGGCGCCCGCCGCACGAATGCGTCTTTCAAGACAGTCCTTGCAGTGGCGGGCATTTTCGTCAAGACAGGGCTTGTTGTCATACAGCTGATAGAACTTCCGGTACTCCGTCGGCGTGATATTGGGCATAATAATATTAGCGCCCGCCAAAACCCCTTTTTCCCTTCCCTCCGGGTCCAGGGTCTGAAGCGCGGTCGTCGCCGCGATATTTACGTCCTTGAGAACAAGGCGCGTGAGCGCGATCATCACAAGCCCTAACCGAAAGCTTTCAGAAGAGTCGTATGCCCCCCCTGCAAAGGCCGGGCCTTTGCCTTCAGAACAAAGATCCGGTCTTTGTAGGGTTCCCAGCGGAGTGTCTTCATGCGGCACATAAGGACCCATGCCGATCATATCGACATCCTCGTCCTTGAAGAACTGAATGTCGTTGGCAAGGGTCTCGCGTGTCTGGAACGGGAGTCCGATCATGACGCCGGTCCCGACCTGATAGCCGATCTTCCGGAGAATCCGAAGGCATTCCCGGCGCGCTTCAAAGGAATGATCTTCAGGGTGAAAACGCTTATAGAGCGCGGGATCGCTCGTTTCGATCCTTAAAAGATAACGGTGAGCACCGGCTTTAAACCACCGCTCATAGGTCCCGGCTGCCTGTTCCCCAAGTGAAAGCGTAATCCCCAGCTTGCCGGAGGTTACGGTTTTGATCATCCTGAGAATATCCTCGATGAATCGGACATAAGGCTCATCCTGCCGCTCGCCGGACTGGAGAACGATCGAGCCGTAGTTCATCTCATGGGCCGTTTTCGCGCATTCCAGGATCTCGGCTTCATCCATAGAAAACCGGCGGACGTTCGGATTGCTCTTCCGGATACCGCAATAATAGCAATCCTTCACGCAGAGATTGCTAAACTCGATGATGCCCCGAAAATAGACCTTGGGCCCCACGTGTCGGACGGCACACGTACGCGCCTCCCGGAAAAGCTCGTTGAGCTTCTCTGGATCTTTTTCGTCCAGCCAATCCCGCATTTCTTTTTGGGTTATTTCCGACATCGCGCACTTCTCTTCTTTAGGTACGGGGTACGGCGTAAATAGGTTCTATTGCTAAAAGGAAAAGGGGTTCAAAGAAGAAACGCACCGGCTATCCCTGTGAGTTGGGAAAAACCACAACAGGAGAAAGCCGCATGCGTTTCGTTCTTGAGGAGTAAATTTACCTGAATCTCGCTGTGGAGGCAAGGTTGAAAGTTGTCAGGCGAAGATCGCGTTACTCGACCATTGACAAGCCCGTGAAGTTCGGGCACGCCGCGTGGCAGGCGCAGAGTCGAAGCAAGTTCATCACGGATGACGAGGTGATGGGAGAGAAGATCCCGGATGCGGCCTTGCTTGAAGACCGGAATCGGGCATGAGCAGTCCCTCCCCAAAAAAAATATCGAAAAAAGGCTTGCACCGCTGACTGCTTCAGGTACTATCTAGTCGGTCGATAGATTATCTAGAGGGCTTTTGACCATGAGAGTCTCAACCAAAGGGCGGTACGGCGTGCGGTTCATGATGGACCTTGCGGAACACGAGAAAGAAGGGAATGTGACGCTACGGGAGGTGTCACGGCGGCAGGCCATCTCCGAGAAGTATCTGTGGCAAGTCGTTACCCCCCTGAAAAAGGCGGGACTCATCCGGGCCGTCGCGGGTCCGGGGGGTGGATACGCCCTCATCAGGGCGGCGACAAGCATCACGCTTCGCGACATCCTCGCGGTGCTCGAAGGAGACGATGCTCTGGTTGCCTGCACGAACGAGCCCGCCATATGCCCGCGCAGTAATGCATGCGCATCACGCGAGGTCTGGAAGGAAGTGGGGGCGAAACTAACCTCAGCGCTGGACTCCATCACGCTGGACGAGATGGCCCAGAAACAGCGCGCCATGACGCAGAGGTCCGTGCCCGAGTACTTCATATAGGAGAAACGACATGCCTGGCAACAACACGTTGCCGTCGTGACCGGATCGGGCATGGCGGCGGTCACCGACTCCCTGCTCGCACTCTGCCGTGCGGGAGACGGGATCATCTCGGGAAATTCACTCTTCATGTCCACGTTCCTGCCAGCAGCAGTTTGAACCCGAATAGGAGCAAGCGGCGATGAACATGCACGACGACATTACACGCACAGTAGGCGGAACCCCCCTCGTCCGGATCGGCACCCTGATCAAAGGCGGCGGCACCGTGCTGGCGAAGATGGAGAGTCACAATCCACTGGCCTCGGTCAAGGACCGCATCGGCGTCTCCATGATTTCCGCTGCCGAGCGGGAGGGCAAGATTCGCCCCACGACCCTCATTATCGAGCCCACGAGCGGGAACACCGGAATTGCCTTGGCCTTCGTGTGCGCGGCGCGGGGCTACCGACTCCTGTTGACCATGCCGGAGTCCATGAGCCTGGAGCGGCGGAAGGTTCTGAAGGCATTGGGCGCGGAAGTGGTTCTGACGCCGGCGCACGAGGGCATGCCGGGCGCGGTGCGCAGGGCCTTGGAGATTGCCCAAGCCGAGAAGGATGCGTTCGTGCCGCAGCAGTTCGAGAATCCGGCCAATCCTGAGATTCACCGTCGGACGACGGCCAAGGAGATCTGGGACGATACGGACGGCAAGGCAGATATCCTCGTCTGCGGCGTAGGCACAGGCGGCACGATCACCGGAGTCGCGGAAGCCATCAAGGCTCGCAGACCTTCTTTCAAGGCCGTGGCGGTGGAGCCGGCGCAAAGCCCGGTCATCGCGCAGACGCTTGCGGGCCAGACGCTCACGCCGGGGCCCCACAAGATCCAAGGCATCGGCGCCGGTTTCATTCCCAAGGTATTGAACCTCAAAATACTGGACGAAGTGATCGCCGTGGACCAGGTAGAAGCCATCGAGTGGGCGCGCCGCGCAGCCAAGGAAGAAGGTTTGTTTGTGGGGATTTCCAGCGGTGCGGCGCTGCGTGCCGCGGCACTTGTGGCCGCCCGTCCCGAAAACAAGGACAAGCTGATCGTCGCGATCATTCCCAGCTTCGGCGAGCGATACCTTTCCACGGCGCTCTTCGAGCACATCACGGGGTGAGCAAGAAGCGGAAGACGGGAGAGCCACTCATGGACTATCACGACGAG
>CAZUYI010000002.1:0-2896 GCA_964624095.1 uncultured Verrucomicrobiota bacterium
TGGCGTTCGTCTCGCGGGAAGGCCGGCAGGGCGGCTGGAACGTCAATCCCAACCACCCCTTGTCCGAGATGGGATACCTGCGGATCGCCGACGACCTGGCCGTGAAGTTTGCCAAGACGCCGGCCTGGCAGGGGGTGTTTTATAATGTCTCAGGCGAGGGATCGTTCGGGCCGGCGCCCTGTTCGCCGGCCGTGGAGCCGTTGCTGTACGACTATTCGGACGCGACGCTGGCCCGGTTCGAACAGGATACCGGAATCCGGGTGCCCGGCCGGCCAGGCGATCCCGCGCGCTTCCGGCAGCGCTACCTCTTCCTGACCTCGGACGCCCTGCGCGACACCTGGATCGAGTGGCGCGGCCGCGCCATGGGGAGCTACCTGACCAAGACCCGGGACCTGCTTCGGCGGTACCGCCCGGACCTGAACGTGCTCTGCGGCTGGCATCTCACGACGCCCGCCATCCAGCAGTGGACCGCGGTGGTGGGCGGAGACTACGGGGCCTATGCCCGGCAACTGGCCGTGGTCCCGGCCCTGCTCCGGGACGAGCCGGGCATCTGGATCGGCCGCACGCTCTATCCGGTGGGATCCTCGCATGGGCGGAGATCTCCCGCGATGTGGGCGCACAACGTGGATCCGAGCGTCCTCGCGTACTATGACGTGCCGAACCGCATGGTGGTCCTCAATACCTGTTGGCACGAACTGACCACCCGGCCGGGCGCCGCCGCGGCCGACTGGCCCACCGGCCCGTTCGCCGCGCGCTTCATCTCCCAGGCGTCCGAGGACTATGCGCTCGAGTCCTTTACCCAGGCCCTGATCGGGGCCGACCCGGACGTGCTCCTGTTCGGATTCACGGACGTGAACCTGATCAACAGCCGGGAACAGCAGGTGCGCGAGGTGGCCAAAACGATCACGGCCCTGCCGCGGGAGAAATTCGAGTCCGTCCTCGGCACGGCGGATTTCCGGCACAACCTGGCCATCCGGGCGCGGAGGCAAGGGACCGACCTCTGGTTCTACGTGGCCAACCCGGGCTACTGGCCGATCCGGGGCGAGGTGGTCCTGAGCGGCCGGGCCGCCGTTGCGCGGGCGCACGATGGGCGGCCCATCGAGACGCGGGAGGAAAGCGGCCGGACGGTTGTGCCGGTGGACCTGCGGCCGTACGGCCTGGCGGCGTTCCAAGCCGGGGAATCGGGCGCCGGAACTCGGGCGCCGAACCTCGAGATCGTCTCCTGGACCAATGCGCCGGTCGCCGAACCCGACCTGGCCCACATGCGGGCCATTCTCCGCGAGGTCCGCGCGCTGCTCGACGATCCCGATTCGGCACTGGCGCTCCCGCCCCGGGATCGGGACATGATGGCGGCGGCCTGCGCGGAGGCGGACTCGAGCCTGGCGGTAGGCCGCATTGCGGAGGCCTGGTCGGCGCTGACGCATTGGCGATTCTGGACCTTGTGGAAGCAGGTGCTCGCGCCGGCTCGAACGCAGGCGGCCCGGTTGCGCGCCGCGGCCGATCCCAACGAGGACTGGAATGCGGGGGAACGGCCGGGGCTGACCGTGGCCCGCGTGGCCGGCGAACCGCCCGTCATTGACGGGGTCCTCGATGATCCCGCATGGAAGGGCGCGCGGCCGAGCGGCCGGTTCCTGGCCATCGGTTCCGGCGGGGTCCTGCCGGGCCGGCCGTTGATGGACACGGCCGTTCAGGCAGCCTATGACGCGCAGCGGCTGTACGTGGCGCTGCGCATGGCGGACCCGGACGTCACGGCCTTGAAACGCGACGCCGCTCCGGACCGTCCCATCGAGGTGCTCCGGAAATACGACGACGCCGTCCTCCTTTTCCTGAACACCGACAAGGACCAGGTGCGCCAGTTCGCGGTCAACGCGGGAGGCGTCCGGTACATGGCCAGGTCCGGCGCCTGGTCGGTAGATGACACCGATGTGCAGACGGCCGGCTGGTCCGCGGCCGCGACGGCTCAGCCGGGCGAATGGGTCGTCGAGGCGGCCATTCCCTTCGCCCTGCTGGAGGCGGACCCGCCGGCCGCGGGCCGCGTCTGGCGCGCCAATTTCCTGCGGCGCTTCCGCGAGTTCGGGAAGGTGCCGGAATTCTACTGGGCGCAGGTGTCGGCCTGGGAGAACACGGCCCATTACGGGACCCTGACCTTTCAATAAAGGAGCCGCCTGTGTCCTCATCCGTTTGCACGAGTTCACGGCACCCGCGCGCTGCAGGTCCCGGCCGGACCCGCGGGCGGGTGGCGCGCCGGCTGCTGGGCCTGGCGCTCTGCGCCGGCCCGCTCGCGGCCGGCACCATTCGCTACGAATCCGACTCGAATCGGTTCGTGGTGTGCGATTTTCCCGAGTCACGGCCGGCGACGCTCGACGATGTCCTGGCTGCCGACCGGCAGGGAGGCTGGGGCCGGGTGGCCTATGAGCCGGCAAGCGAGACCTATACCGTGCGCGCGTCGCTCTGGATCGGCTCGACCCACGACCGGGGCACGTTCTTCCAAATCGGGCGGCCCGACCGCCGCCGCGAAACGCTGATGTTGCACGGCGACCTGACCGTCGCCCCGCCGCGGCCCAGCGGCATGCGCCCGGACGGGCGCTTCCGGATTTCGAACCGTCTGACGCTTGGGCATCCGCTGCGGGACGACATCCGGCCCGCGATCCGCATGGCCTGTTCGCGCCCCAACGAATGGACCGTGCGGGTCCTGGCGGCGGACGGGCCCGCCACCAACCGCCCGATAGGCGAGTGGTTCATGTTCCACGCCGCCCTCACGCCCGACCCGCCGGAGGCGGAGCACCGCTACAAGACAAGCCTGACCCTGTCCCATGCCGGCGTGAATTACCGCCTGCTGAATTCCTGCTTCTCCGGGTGGAGCGGCGAGTTGGTTTCGGTCGCCTACACACCCTAT
>CAZUYI010000002.1:2906-14253 GCA_964624095.1 uncultured Verrucomicrobiota bacterium
GCACGCCTCGCTTGTTCCAGTATGTCGAGTGCGTCTTCCGGCATCTGGACATGGCCCTGACGCATGGCGGGGCCGTACGCTGCGTGTTCGAGAACAACCGCCAGAACCTGGCGCTCTTTCCCAATCATATGGGCGCCGTGTTGCTGGACTGTACGCTGGGGCCGGCGGCCGCTCCACTGCGCCTGCCGCGCACACAGCGGGAGGTCCATGCTCTGCGGGCGGGCGGTTCCACCCGGTATGCCCGGGACCAGCGCGTGGTGTCCAATCCGGGCGTCCTGGACCAGATCAGCCTGCCGGTCCGGGTCGTGAATGCGGAAGGCCGGCCGGTGTTCGGCGCCGCGGTCTGGTTGACCTGTCCCTCGGATCCGGACGGGCCGGCCGTCGTGCGCGAGCTGGCCGTCACCGACCGGGACGGCTGCACGCCCGGGATTGGGCGCGAACGGGCCCTCGTGCTCGTGCGGCGCGAATGGCGGCCGACCGACGATCCCGCGGCGCCGGAGGAACGGACCTACCGGTACCGGCTGCGGGTCGAGGCGCCCGGCTATGAGCCGCTGGAACTCGACGTGGATGGCGCGGCGGACCTGCCGCGTCCACTGGTCCTTGTGCTGACAACGGCGCGCTGAGGGAGGGCGCGTGGCGTCGAATCGGGGAGTGTGCGGGGCCAACTCGCCGAGCCCGTTGGCTTTGCCCTCGCCGGACGCACCGCCCGGCGCTTTGTCCCGCCGTGGCCGACGGACGCCGTGTGCCGTTTTGGTCAACGATTTGATGATTTCGGATACTCTTCTGGATTTGACGGAACATGCCAAGCGTCCTATGCTGCCCCCGTTTTCTGTTCTGGCGCCTGGCGTATGGATAAAGGACCGTCCGTGAGTGAGCGTCTGTTGATTTTTGCCGCCCACAGCGACGACGAACTGGCCATGGCCGGGACCATCGCCCTCGAAGTGGGGCGTGGCGCGGCGGCTGGCATGGTGACGCTGACCGACGGGAGCGAGGGCTACCCGGACCCGGCGCAGCGGGCCGGCCTCAAGGCCCGGCGCCGCCGCGAGGCCCGGGCGTGCGACCGGGTGCTGGGCGTGAGCCGGCACTTCTTTCTCGATGAGCCGGACATGGGGCTGACCCTGTCCAAGCCCGTGCTGCAGGCCTTGATTCGGATCGTCCGCCAGTTCCGGCCGACCGCAGCCTTCACCCACGGCCCCGTGGACGCGCATCCCGACCATCGCGCGGCGCACCGCGTGACCGTGGATGCCTGCTGGCACGCGGGGCAGCCGGTATCCGCGGCGCTCGGGCCGGCATGGCGCGTGCCGGTGCTCTATTATTACAAGGGCGTCGGGCCCGGCATGGACGCCCTGCCTAAAATCGTGCTGGACGTGTCCGCGACCGATTACAAGCGCTCCGAGGCCCTCGCCACGCAGGTCTCGCAAATGACCTTGTTCCGAACCACGCCGGCCGCCTTGCGCGAGCGGGCACGGGCCCTGAAGGTCCATCCGCAGCCGGCCCGCGAAACTTTCTGGCTGGCGCCCGACAACCAGTTTGCCCGATTCCCCGTGTTCCCCTCCACTCCCACAAAGGATGCGCGATGAGTCATGACGTGGCGTTAGGTATCATTGGATTCGGCGGCATGGGCCAGGCGCATGCCAAGGCGCTGCTCGGCGGGCGGGTGCCCGGCGTGCGCTTGGCGGCCATAGCCGACATCAATGCGCGGAAACTCGAGCACGGGCGCTCGTTGGGCGTTCCGGCCGCCTTCGCGGAGTACCGCGAGCTGCTTTCGCGCGCCGACATCGAGGCGGTCTACATCGCCACGCCCAACGGGCTGCATGCCGAGCACGCGCTCGCCGCCCTGGCGGCCGGCAAGGACGTGTTCCTGGAGAAGCCGGCCACCACCACGTCCGAGGATACGGCGGCGGTCCTCGAGGCCGCCGCACGGTCGGACCGGATCTTAATGGTGGATCTCCCCATGCGCGCCCGCAAGAGCTCGGTCTGGCTCAAGGACCGCTTCGAGCGGGGGCTGATGGGCGAACTCTATTACCATCGCGCCCGCTATTTCAGGCGTAACCTCATTCCCGGCAAGGGCGGCTGGTTCACGCACAAGCGCCAATCCGGCGGCGGCGTGATGATGGACCTGGGCGTGCACATCCTCGACCGCATGTGCTGGATGGCAGGAGCCGACCAGCCCGTGGCCGTTACGGGCGCCGTCTTCAAGCGGCTGATCGCCGGAACCGAGAGCGGCGGCTGGCCGCCGCCGGATACGTTCGCCGAGGGCGATCGCCGCGATTTCCCGGTGGACGTCGAGGACCTGGCGGCCGCCACGGTGCGGTTTGCCAACGGGGCCGTGCTGCAGGTCGAGGCCTCGTGGGCCGGCTTTTCCGCGGAAGGCATGGAGTTCGAGTGGCTGGCGACGCGCGGCGGCGTGCGCGAGCAAGGCGCCACGGTGACCGTCTTCGGGCCGGGCGCCGAGACGACGGACGCCAAGCCGCTGCTCGACGCGATGCCGGCCCCGGCGCGCCCGATGAGCCAGTTCCTCGAGGCGGTCCGCACCCGGCAGGCGCCGCCGCTGAATCCCGAGATCGTGTTGGCCGTCAGCCGGATCATTACTGCCGCCTACCAGTCGGCGGAAACGGGCCGCGAGGTGCGGCTCGACGCAGCCGCCCCGGCGGTCCGTCCTCAACCCGTGCGCGCCCACTAAGGAGATGATATGAATCGTGATGTCCGCCCGTCCGACCCCGTCGAGCCCGGCAAGCGCTGGCTCCAGGACTGCACGCGCCGGTTCATGGTGGGATTGCACATTCCGGATTACGACCAGGTGGCGGACGTGCCCGGCCAGTCGGTGAAGATCCTCGAACGCTTCGACGCCCGCGCCTGGATACGCGCGCTGAAGGCTGCCCACGTGCAGATGTTCTGGTTCTACAGCAAGTGCCACATGGGTAATTCCTACCATCCGAGCGCGGTGCCCGGCAGCCACGTGCATACGGCTATGAAGGGCCGCGATATCTTCGGCGAGCTCGTGACCGCCTGCGAGGCGGCCGGCATCGTGCCCGGCTGCGTCTACGAGTGTTCCGACCACCGCGTGATCCGGGACAAGCCGGAGTGGTGTCATCGCATCCCAGCCGCCGGCACCGTGGACATCACCGACGCCGACCAGGGCTCGCGCATCGGCGGCCCCTGCCTCCGGGGTCCGTACGGCGAGTACATGATCGCGCAACTGGTCGAAACCTTCACGAAGTATCCGGCCGTGCGCGCGCTCTACATGGATTTTCTCGGGTTCTTCGGCCATGACAACTGGCAGTGCCCCCACGGGTGCGGCGAACGCCTCGCCGCCGTGCTCGGCGCGCCGTTCCGGGGGGTCAAGTCCCTCGATCATGGGCAGTATGTCGCCTACCTGCGCTGGAAGATCCGGGAGTACGTCGAATATACCGAGCGGCTCATAACGGCCCTGCGCGCCGTGCGGCCCGATCTCGTGTTCCTGCACAACGCCCACCTGGTCACCGACGGGCCCAACATGCAGACCTACGAGACGGCGCAGCGGCTCTGCGATTACGTCAGCGGGGACCTGTTCCACCTGCGCGCCGGCGCCCTCCAGATGAGCACTGTGCTCCGGTCGTATGCCGGGGCGAGCCGGATCCTGCCCTCCGAGGCGCTGCTCGATACGGGGATTTCCATCGGGAGCGACGGCTGCAGCCCGAAGGCGCGGGATTCGTACCGGGCGGAACTCTGGACGGCGCGGTCGGTCAACGTGACCAACTGCACGTCCATCATGTCGAACCTGGACGGCACGCTGGACGCACCGATCCTGGCCCTGGTCCGCGACGTGTATGCCGAGCAGAAGCCGTTCGAGCCCTGGCTGCGCGACATGCAGTTCCGCGCCACGGTTGGCGTGGTACGCAGCCAGAATACGATCCTCAACCGGCCTCCCGAGGGCCTGGGCGAACCGCCGACCGTCTACCGCGTGGACTACGGAAAGCCGTTCCACGCCCTCGAGTTCAAGGGCTGGGCCCAGGCGCTGATCATGGCCCACCAGCTCTGGGACCTGGTCCAGGATTACCAGCTCACGGACGAGGCCCTGAAGCGGTTTAACGTCCTGATCCTGCCGAATGCCGGTTGCCTGAGCGACGCCCAGTGCGAGGCCGTCGCGCGGTTCGTTCGCGCGGGCGGCGCCCTGATCGCGACCGGGGAAAGCTCGCGGTTTGACGAGGACGGCCGGCTGCGCCCCGATTTGGCGCTGGCCGACCTGATGGGCGTGCGCGTGACGGGCCCCGCCAATCTGGCGCCTGCGCGCCTGCAGCCACCGCGGCGCGCGCCCTACATGCGGAACCCCTACGAGGCGGCCTTCGTGCATTTCAATGTCGGCCATTGGCCGGTCCGCGTCGACGCGGGCGGCGTGGTCGAAGCCACCTGGCGGCGGCGGCACGGGGAGCGGGGCCTCGTGTTTCCCTTCGAAGACACCGGGCTTCCGGCACTCGTGCGGCGCCGGGTGGGCAAGGGGAGCGTGACGTACGTCTCCGGGCTGCCGGGCGCCAATTTCCGGCTCTGGGGCTTCAGCTCCCAGAAGCGCCTGATGCGCTACCTCGTCGAGCGCGCCGTAGGACGCGCCGCCCCGGTCACGCTCGAGGCCCCGGAGACGGTCGAGCTCTTTGCCCACGGCCAGGTGGGCCGCGAGCAGCTCGTGGTCAACTTGGTGAACTGGGTCACGGGCGTCTCGCGCAGCGACGGCAGCAGCATTACCGGCGGCCTGAAATTGGAGTCCAAGCTCATGCGCTTCGACGAGGTCGAGGCCATGCCGCCGGTCGCCGGGGCGGCGCTGACGTTCCGGGCCCCGCCCGGCCGCGTGATCCGGCGCGTGTACCAGGCCCCGACGCGGGCCAGGCTGCACGGGCAGCGGTTGCCCGGGGGCGTGGTCCGCGTGGTGCTCAAACCATTCGACGTGCATGCCATGGTGGTGGCGGAGTATGGGGTCCGGACCCGGCCGACATAATCGGGCGTGTACTGCGCCATCAATCGGGGCGGGGTCGGCATCAGGGGCGACGCGAGGCACGATGGGATTCGGGAGCGAGACACTGGAAGCGGTACCGATTCCGACCCGGCGTCGATGAAAACAGCGGAGAACAACAACGAGGACGCCAGCCAGAGGGTCCGGGCGACTCGCCAAAGCTCGCGCCTGACCCGTGTCCGTTCGGCCCACCCCCGCAAGGAGATCCAATCATGCCCCATCCCTTCAAAATCGGCATTCTGATTGATAACCTGAGGCTGGGCGTCAAGGGCGGCATCCGCAAGGCGAAGGAACTGGGCGTGGACGGCGTCCAGGTCTGGTGCGTGGACAACGAGCTGGCGCCCGAGCGGATGCCGGCGCCGGACCGCGCGGCCTTCAAGTGTTGGGTGGCGGAGCAGGGACTCGAGATCAGCGCCCTGTGCGGCGACCTGGGCAAAGGATTTTTGAACGCCGAGTCCAATCGCCAGATCGTCCCGCGCATGAAGACCTTCGTGGACCTGGCCGCCGACCTCGGCGTGCGGATCGTCACCTCGCATATCGGGCGCCTGCCGGAGGACGAGCGCGATCCCTGCTGGGCGATCGGCCGGGATGCCTTCGAGGACCTGGGCGCCTACGCCGCCGGGCGCGGCTGCGTGGTGGCCATGGAGACCGGCCCGGAAGAGCCGATCGTGCTCAAGCGGTTCCTGGACACGATCGGCAACAAGGGCATCGGGGTGAACTATGATCCGGCCAACCTGGTCATGGGCGGGCCCTACGACCACATCGGCGGGGTGCGCGTGCTCAAGGACTACATCGTGCATACCCACGCCAAGGACGGGGTGCGGCTGCTGAGCGAGCGCACGGCCGGCGGGGACCGCATGAAGCGACGCGTGAAGGAAGTGCCGCTGGGCGAGGGCAGCGTGGCGTTCCGCTACTACCTCTGGAGTCTCAAGGAAATCGGGTATGCCGGGTTCCTCACCATCGAGCGCGAAGGCGGCGAGGATCCCGTGGGGGATGTGGCGCGGGCGGTGTCGTTTCTGCGCGGGCTGGAGCCCTGGGACGGGCTCGTGTACCGCCCGAAGCAGGGCGGGCTCGTGCCCATCGAATGGCCCGCGGTCTAGCGGAAGACGCCCCGGGGCATCAGCGACGGGGCATCGCCAAGCGGCGGGCAGCCCCGCCCCCGCGTGTGGAGGAGGTGACTCATGACTCCCGACCGGCGGCAAGGCTTGTTCTCTACGCTGGCCCTGGCCGCGGCCCTGGCCGCGCCGGCGTGCGCGGACCCCGCCTCGAATGGCTGGCAAACCCTCGAGCGGCCTCAGCGCCTGCCGGACCTGTACGAAGATGCCCTCCTGGACGGCGTGGTCTTGGATGCCGGCCGCCAGGGCGCCGTCCTCGAACGCTGGGTCGTCATCGAGGACGATTCGGCCGGCGCCGGCATCGGCCAGGAGCCGGACGGATCGCCGCGCGAGAACTACGACCGGATCGCCGGCCCGCGCCAGGCGAAGAAACTGCTCGTACTGCCGGCTGTCGCGGCGCGCGGCGCGGTGCTCTCCTTCTACGGATCCGAGCCGGTGGGCGAGGGGCTCACGGGCACCGTCCCCCTGTTCGTGCGGGTTAACGGCACGGTCCTGCGCAAGGAATCCGATGCCATGAACCTGCCGCCGGCCTATCGGCGAAGTCGGGACCAGTGGATCTATCTGACGATTCCCCCTGACGCAGTGCGGGCGGGGACGAACGAGTTTGTCTTTTACACTGAGTCCGAGGCTGCGCCCTGGACGTTGCGCATCAGCGAAACCCGCTATTTCGAGGCCGGCGGCTGGCCGTCGAACGCGCCTTTCCCGCGCCGCAGTGCCCGCAGCAAGGATGGCGGCGCGTCCTGGGTGTCTGATGGCCTGGGGCCCGGCGGCTCGATGCAGGGCGAATACATGGTGCGCCTGATGCTCGACCAGCACCGGGCCGAGGGACGCCTGATCTCCCCGGTCTTCGATCTTGGCGAGGCCACGGCCGACCAGCACGCGATCACGCGCTGCGCGATGATCCGTGACATGACGCTCCGGCTCGACGCCGACTGCCCGGCGGGCACGGCGGTGGCACTCGAATACCGCGCCGGCAATACCTGGTCCGTGCTGCCCAACCACTGGTCCCACTGGGTGCCCGCCGCCAAGGTCAAGCAGTTTCCCCGCGGGCGCTACGGGCAATGGCGGGCCGTGCTGACGACCGACGATCCGTCCGTGTCGCCCATCGTGAAGGCCGTGGCGCCGCGCGTCACGCTCCGGGCGCTTCCCGCGCCCGACGCCGGGCGGGTCTACGTGACCGAGTCGCGCAACGCCCGCATTGTGCGCCCGTCGTTCGACTATGCCTACGAGGTCTTCGATCATCCTTCGCTGGTCGAGTTGCGTCGGAACTACCAGTTGGACCTCGTCCTCGAAGGGGCAGACACGAACTTCGAGAAAATCCTGCGGCTCAAGCGCTGGACGGCCCGGCAATACGCGCGCGAAGCGCTCCAGGCCTGGTTTTTGCGTAATGAGGGGCACCGGCGCTATCCGCCCTGGGACGCGCACCGGATTTTGAACCAGAACGGCTACTCCTGCGTGTCCTTCGCCGTGCTGTTCATGCAGGTGTGCCAGGCGTTCGGCATTCCCTGCCGGCACGTGCAGGTCAATGCCTGGTGCATTGGCGGCCACGAGGTCAACGAGGTCTGGTCCGACGACTTCGGAAAATGGTTCTTCGTGGACGCGGGCTATAATTATTACGTGTGCGATCCGGCCACCGGCGTTCCGTTGAGCATCGCCGAGCTGGCGGCCGCGCTCGCCCGCTGCCAGGCCACCAACGAGCTTGTCGAGGTCGGCGCCGGCCTCAGGGTGCCGGCCAAGGTCGTGACGGAGGGGGCCCTGCCGTTGCGCTACGTGGTCGAGCCGTCGCCGATGAACGAAATCTACAGGTCCGGCGCGGAGCCTGCCGATCGCGCGGGGTTTATGCACAAGCACGCGGCCTGGATGTTTTTCCAGGCTATGATCCCGCGCAACGATTTTTACTCGAACCCCACGCCCATGCCGCTGAACCAGGGCACCTCGCACTGGCCCTGGAACGGGTATGTCGTGTGGGCCGACGGACCCGTGCCCCGCCGCCCGCAATACAGCCGGTATGCGCTCAAGCCGGGCGACTTTTACTGGACGCTTAACCAGGCGGCGTTTCGCCTGGAATACGGGGAGACGCCGGGGTATCTCACCGTGCAGCTCGACACCGAGACGCCCGATTTCAGGAGCTTCCAGGCCCGTCAGGACGGCGGCGAGTGGCGGGACGTGCAGTCCGTGTTTGCCTGGCCGTTGCATCCCGGGTTCAATGCGCTCGAGCTCTGCGCGCAAAACCGGGCCGGCACCCGCGGCCGCGCCAGCCGGGTTGTCGTCCTCTATCAGGACGAACGCCCCAGCGCCTTCCCGGATGACCCTTGAACGGGTTGGCGCCGCTCGGCAGACCCGTCATGCAACAATACGGGCATAGGGCGGACAGGGCATGGCCGGACGCGGCGCGGCGCTGGACTCGCCGGCTGCCCATCCTTGTGTCCCGCCACGCGCTGCGCCCGGACGATGCCGCTTGGATTCCCGTGCCCCGCGAGATTTCCGCCATCGCGCGGGACCGCCGCCAGTTGCCGAACCACCAACAGCCGTATGTCAATCCGCACAAGTATGTGCTTCTGGTCACGCTTGACGGCCGGGGCACCGTCTGCCTCGGCGACCGCCGCCTGCGCCTGGCGCCGGGCGATACGCTCCTGATCTTCCCGCACCAGGCGCACCGGTTTATGGATCTCGAGGCCGACGCGCTGCACTGGGTGTTCATCGCCTTCCGCCTCGAGGGCAGCGAAGCGATCCTGCGGCCGCTCAGGAACCGGCCGCGGCCCGCGCCGCCCGGCGTCCGCGCGGGCCTCGCGCCGTTCCTCGCCGCCGTCCTGGCCTGTGCATCGGACGACCCCGGGCGCCGGCGCGCCACAGCGGCGCGGCTCTGGCTCATGCTGATGGAGTTGGTGGAGTCCGTCCGGCCCGCGCGGCAAGGCGTCTCGGACGCCACACCGAGCCTCCGGCACATGCCGCTTGTCGAGCGCCTGGACGGGTATATCGCCGAGCACCTGGGCGAGCCGCTTACCGTGCGCGGCTGGCGCGGCACATACACCTGTCGCCGAGTTGCCTTGCCCGGCGGTTCCGCGATGTCATGGGCGTCACGCTGGGCCGTTACATCCGCGGCCGGCGCCTGCACCGGGCCATCGAGTCCAGGCTGAGGACGGATGCCACCTGGTCCCAGATCGCCGGCCAGGCCGGGTTCGGCTCCGTCTATTCGTTCAGCCGCGCCTTCAAGAAGGAATTCCATCTCTCCCCGCGCGCCTATCAGCGCGCCATCGCTCGCGCCTGAGCGCATCGCATTCCGCGGTCGGGGTCATCCGCGGTCGGGGCCAGCCCTTGAAATATGAATTTGTCGTTTTTCGTTCTTTCATGGCGGCTGGTAGACACAGGATTCTCATATTTCAAGGGCCCTGACGCCTCCTGATGCCTCTGATGACTGATGCCCTCAAAAATAATCATCTCGCGTGTCGCGGGAGGGGGGCTATGCTTCACGTTGTAGGAGCAGGGTGGGGCAATTCCTTCAGGTGCCCGCACGCGGCGGGCGGGCAGAGTCGTTGCGAAGAGGATTCCATTCATGAAAACCCGAACCGATCGGCAGGCCGCCGCGCCAACCCCCGAGTACCTTTCCGACGCGCCAACTGTTTCCGAGCGCGTCGCCTTCTCGCACGCATCGTGCGGACACGGCCTGAATACGGTGGTCAATCAGGCCGGTGGTGCGATCGCTACCCTTCGCATCAAAGATACCGAGTATCAGCATGGACTGGCCCTCCAGTTGCACCAAGCGAGGAAGAACCGCCCTGCCAGCATCGAGCTTCTCGTCGCCTTGGAGGGGCTCTACAAAACGTTCGAGTGCGAGGTCGGCATTCAATGGCAAGGGGGCAAAAGCCAAAGCCGCATGTCGTTTCACGTGTTTGTTGACGACGAGCAGGTTTTCGACAGCGGGGTAATGGGCGAAAACGACCCGGCGCGTAAAGTCAGCGTGCCGGTACAGAACAGCGATGTGCTGCGGCTGGTTGCAACCGATGCCGATCAAGAGGGGATGACCTCCACCCGCGCCGATTGGGTCGAGGCTCGGCTCTTTCCCGATCCGACCGCCAGGGCCAGAATCGCTCAAACGGAAGTCGATATTGCCCCCTTTGCTCGAGTCGTGACCTCCGACCCAAACCGAACCACCGGCACCGCCGCCGGACGCCTTGAGGAATTTCCCGCGGCAGACCTGTTCTTGGAAACCCGGTTGAAGCCAACCGCCGACGGCGCGTACGCCGTGCCTGTCCGAGCCGAGGGCCCGAGCTGTATCGGCCTGCGATGGTATGCGATGCGTTACGTGCGGCGGCTGGAATTGCACTGGGCTGATGCGGCGTGCCTTCCCGCGGCCGATGCCGTGCAGTTGCAGTACTGGGCCGGCGATTCCCCGTGGCAGGGCCAATGGCGGCCGCTCCCTGCGCGTTTCGAACCCTCGCCGCGCGTTTGGAGATGGCATGTCGCCAACAAGGACCACGCCCAGGCGCTGATCCGTTGCACGTATCGCGTGCGCTGGGTGTTCCCCGCCTCGGACCAGGCCATCATCCTGAAAACGCTTTCTGCTTTCAGCCGCGCGTCGTGGACAACGGCCGATCTGCGCGCAGAATTGGACCACCCGGCAGAAGGTAAGACGGTGCGCGTGGTCTCCGTCAATGGCGATCTGTTGGCGCCGGCCACTCGGGGGCCTGCGCACACGCGCACCTGGGACGCGTCCCGACCGCTTGACGTCCGGATTCGATACAGCCGGCCCCGCCTTTACAAAGGCGACCGCACGGTGTTGCGATTCGACCTGCCAAGGCAGCCGGTCAGCGTGGCCGTGGAAGACGTCGTGGCCTGTGGGTGCGTGTACGTGCCAAGCGCCGGGCTCTTTGTGACCGTGAACCCGCCGCCGGCCACGCGGACGCAATACCGGCAACAGATCGCCGGCAAACGGACGGTGCTTGAGCAGGTCCGTTCGATGCCGGATCAGACGTTTTCACAAGCGATGTTCGGGTCAATCAATCCGAATCAGACCAAAGGGCCCATGCTCTTGTCGCTCGCATGCGACAACCGGAAGTTTTTGGCGGAGCGCGACGGCACGATCCGCTTCAATTATTACGAGCTCGACTATCAGCCCAATTGGACTGAGGCCGGCGAGGACAGGGACAGGGATGCCGCCTTCTGCTACACGATTAACAGCTACAGCTTCGGCGACAAGCCGTACCCGCAACTCGTGCCGACGTTCGGCGGCGGCACGGGTGAGCGGAGC
>CAZUYI010000002.1:14263-17793 GCA_964624095.1 uncultured Verrucomicrobiota bacterium
GGTGGCTGCCGAAGCCGACTCTTGTGGTAACGGACCATGGAATTCAGTATCGGCAATGCACTTACGTGGCGCCCATGGACCAGACGGCGCCCGACGGCTGCCCGGGTTGGTATCGGAGGCGGGCGGTCTGCGTCGCGGATTTCACGATCAAGAATACGCTGGCAACGAACGCCGAGTGCTCCCTGCGTCTGGACCTCTCTGCCATCGACGGCAAGGCCCACGTCGTCGACGCGTTCCACGTGGTGACGGATGGCCTGCTGGCCGTCGTCGGAAGCCGGGTGGCGGCGTTTTTCGACGCCGGACAGTTGCCGCCTCTCCGACTGGCCGGCCGGCCGGGCGGCGTCGGCATAGCGGGACGGCTGGCTCCCGGCGAGCAGGCCCGGCTGGTCGTGTATCTGCCCGCGTGGGCGGTCAGGCCCGCCGAGTACGCCGTCCTGGGCAGCCCGACTCGCTGGGGCGAGCATGTCGAACGGTATTGGAAAGACCAGCTTGACGGAGCCATGGAGGTCGACATTCCGGATCCGCTGCTGGCCAATGTGATACGCGCTTCCCGCGTGCACTGTATGGTCGCGGCCCGCAGCGACGATCGAGGCCGTGTCGTCGCCCCGTGGATTTCATCCATGTCCTACGGGCCCCTGGACAGCGAATCGCAAGCCGTCATTCGCGGCATGGACATGACCGGCTGTTCCGAGTTCGCCCGGCGCGGGCTCGAATTCTTTCTCAAGCGCTACAACGACCGCGGATTCATGACCCACCACTACACCATGGTAGGCACCGGCGAGAATCTCTGGACACTCGCAGAGCATCACGCCCGCTGCGGCGATTCCGAATGGCTCAAGACCTTCGCGCCGATATTGGTCCGGGCAGCCACGTGGATTGTCGCGCAGCGGGCCAAGACCAAGAGACTCGATGCCCACGGGAACGCCGTGCCCGAGTATGGCCTCATGCCGCCGGGCGTCACGGCGGACCGGAACGTCTACTTCTATCGTTTCTTCAACGATGCCCAATACTGCCACGGGCTGGAAACGATTGCCCGGGCGCTGGCCGCCATCGAGCGTCCCGAGGCGCCCGCGCTGCTGGCCGATGCCGAGCACTACCGCGCGGACATTGTGCGGGCCTACCGCTGGATGCAGGCCCGCTGTCCCGTCGTGCCGCTTGCCGACGGCACCTGGGTGCCTGACCATCCATCGGTGCTCGGCGAGTTCGGGGTGGTCTCCCGCGCTGAACTCGGAGCCCATCACTTGGCCGCCACTCTCTTGCTGGATCCCAATTCAACCGAAGTGGCGCGCATGATGGACTATCTGGAAGACACCCTGTTCTTCCGATCGGGCATGGGAGACTATTCCGAGGAACGGAACCGCAAGGACGTATTCAATTTCGGCGGCTTCTCCAAAGTCCAGCCGTACTACCCGCGACAGGCGGAGATTCACGCGTTGCGCGATGACGTGAAGCCCTTCATTCGGTCCTATTTCAATGCGCTGAGCTCGTTGCTCGACGACGAAGTCCTTTCGCTCTGGGAACATCCCTCCAAGGCCGGCGGCTGGAACAAGACCCATGAAACCGGATGGTTCCTGTGCCAGACGGCCACGATGTTCGTGATGGAGCGGGGCGACGAACTGTGGCTCGCGCCCATGGTCACGAATCGCTGGATGGAAGAGGGCAGGAAGGTCGAGGTCCGCAACGCGCCGACGCGGTTCGGCAGTGTAAGCTACGCGATCGCCTCGTCGGCGGCCAGCGGCCGCATCGACGCTACCGTGGAACCGCCAACTCGTGTTAAACCGAAACGGCTGATCCTGCGCGTGCGGCATCCCGAGGGCACGCCGATTCGCGAGGTCACGGTCAACGGACGTCCGCACCAGGATTTCGATCGCCGCCGGGAATGCGTCAGCCTGCCCGCTGGCAAGGCTCCCTTGAACGTGCGGGTGAATTACTAGCCCTGAGATTTCAAAAAACGGGAGGACAAAAAACGGGGGTGTAGACAAACGGTTTGGAGTGTGCGATACTGCTACTGTTCATGTTGGGCGCGGCCCGATGATGCCTGTACCGGGCACGGCGGACCGGCCGCGTCACACGAGCTTCAATGGCATTGATTCCGTTCGCCGGCGGGCGCACACGGATGATGAGCGCTGAGCGTTGACGGGATGCGCCCCCTACATGCACAAGGAGTGCAGCGCATGAAACGCGCTATGACCGGATGGCTGGCGGCAGTGGCGGCGGGCGGAACCCTGTGGGCGGCCGACCCGCCCCTGCAGGCACTTTCCACGAACAAACCGGCGCGGGTGG
Source organism: uncultured Verrucomicrobiota bacterium (assembly GCA_964624095.1). Classification (GTDB taxonomy): domain Bacteria; phylum Verrucomicrobiota; class Kiritimatiellia; order JAAZAB01; family JAAZAB01; genus CAZEVX01. The sequence goes on from CAZUYI010000002.1 coordinate 16,547, forward strand.
AATCCGAGGACTTGTATCGTGCCTTGCGGCTGAACTTGTATTCCATAACCAACGACCTTTCCGTGGAGCGCTTCGGCCATCCGTTTGTCTTCAGCGAGAACGATCGCTGCAATTTCACGTATGTCTCGCCGTCGGCCGCCGACGTGACGTGCAGCCCGGACGGGTTGCGCTTCAGGGCCACAAGTGAAGAGACGGTGATCGGCTGGGGCAATTACGACAATCGCCAGCCCCGCGCCGAGCGCGTGCCGATGTTTCCCGGCTGGAACAGCGTGGAGCTCGAGGTGAGCCAATCGGCCACGGGCAGCACGTGGCAGTTCACGCTCTGGATGGACGGCGTGCCGAAGCTCGACCGGAACCGACGCGCGGAATTGGGCAGCCTCTCGCTGAGCCAGGCGCTGGGAGGCACCTTCGAGGCGCGCGTCAAGGGCACGGAACGGCAGACGATCCGGTTCCGTGCCTACCGGGGGCAGCCGGACGGGTTCGGGCTCCGGATAACGGGTCCGGCCGGAAACGAGGTTACGATCCACGGCCTGCGCGTCAAGAAGGTCCGTCAAAACGGCTATTTCCGGCACAGGGTGACGCTGCCGCCCGGCCGCGCGATCTGGCGTGCGGTCGGAGAGGTCTCGGGGGTGCGGCTCTTCGTGAACGGGCGTGAGGCGGACTTCATGCCGCAGCTCCTGAAGACCCAGGGGGATGCGCGCACCTACCCGGTGGACCTGGCGCCGCTGCTGAAGCCCGGGGCGGTCAATACGCTGGCGATTGATCCGGCGGGCAGTTCGTTCGTGTATCTCCAGGGTCGCGCGGTGCTGGATGACGGGACGGTTATCGGGTTGGACACCGGCCCGGACTGGAAGGGGGCGCTGGAGCCTGCAGACGGCTGGATCGAGCCGGGCTTTGAGGACGCCGACTGGCTGCCGGTGGCGACCGCGCCCGCGAAACAGCCGGGGAACCATCATCTGAACGCCCGCTGGCCGGTGCATGACGGCCGGCTGCTGCTTGAAAACCCAGGCCCGGACCCGAAATTATACTATGACGATTCGGCGCCGATCCGGGTCCAGGCGCGGATTCCGGGGGGCTGGGCGGGGCCGCGTCCGGAGTTGCGCTGGACGCTACGGCGAGTGGAGCGCGACACCACGCGGCCGACGGTGGGCCGGGGGATCGTGAAACCGGACACGGCGCAGGCCGTGGAGGACTTCCGCAGCCGCAAAAACCTCTGCAAGATCGTGATCCACCCGTGATTGCGCATG
>CAZUYI010000002.1:17803-22638 GCA_964624095.1 uncultured Verrucomicrobiota bacterium
CCCGCTGGCATGGGGCGTGTATACGCTTGAAACGGAACTGGCGGCGGACGGAGCGGTGGTCGAGCACCGGTTCGAGGAGCCGCTGATCGTGGTGGGGCGGCTGCCGATGCAGGAGGTATCCGGCGATACGTACGAGGAGGGGATGACCCTGACGCTGGAAGACACGATAGACTTCACCGACCCGAAGGACCGGCACCGGTGGATCGAGCGGGCGACCTCCCCGGGGCTCAAGGCGGGCGAGCCGGGCCGGACGGTGACGGAGCCCCGGATTGTGCGCAAGCCGGGGCTGGTTTATCGCGAAGTGGCCGAGGCGGGGGGGGCGTCGTTCTTTTCCTACCAGTTCCAGTTCCAGCGGCCGTATTCCTGGTACCTCATGGTGCTCGAGTATCCGAACGACGCCGCCCGCCGGATCGGGGTGGCGGTCACATGTCTCAACTACAGCCAGTGCGGCCCGTCGGTGCTAACGGGCGGCAAGTTCCCGCTCGATGACCGGCTGCACGAGTTGAAGTGGGTGCACTGGGCCGACGCGGAGCCGCACACGCTGGACGTGGTCACCCTGGCGCGGGGCGAGCCGGCGGCGGCGGCGCGGGTGCGGATGTACCGGATCGAGGACCCGGAGCTGCCGGCGCTGAAGGTGGCGTCAAGCGGCGCCCGGTATTTCGGGATTCATACCGAGCGCGCGCGGTCGCTGGGGGCGACCTTTGGGGATACCAGCGGCAGGGACATGTATCAGAACCTGTATGCCAAGTGGGACTACGACCTGGTGGACCAGTTCACGCAGCGGGTGCGCTGGCAGGCGGAAGCGGCGCGGAACTACACGGCCTACCTGCGTTTCTCGGGGCAGAACGTGCACGTCATGGGCGCGTTCCAGTACCACGAGGGAAACACGGCCTATGTGCCCCCGGAACGGATAGCGGGGGACGGGCGCGTGCTGCAGGACATCCGCGAGCACGCGTTGCGGTACTTCGAGCGCAACGGCGTGGCCATGTATTCGCTCGTGGAATACATCGAGCACAGGGCTATGCGGGTACATTTCACGCCGTCCGACGAGGACGTGGCCCGGGGCGCCGACACGCTGGCCTTCGTGTCGCGCGAAGGGAAGCAGGGCGGCTGGTGCGTCAATCCGAACCACCCCGCCGCGGAACTGGGCTACCTGCACGTGGCCGAGGACTTGGCGTTGAAATTCGCGCATAGCCCGGCCTGGCGTGGACTTTTCTATAACGTCGGCGACGGCACGTTCGGGCCCGTCCTCAACGCGCCGGCGCGCGCGCCGTTCGACTATGACTATTCGGACGCCACCCTCGCGCGCTTCGAGCAGGAGACCGGCATCCGCGTCCCGGGCGGGACGGGGCCGGACCGGTTCCGGCTGCGGTATCTTTTCCTCACCTCGGACGTCATGCGGGAGGACTGGATCGAGTGGCGGTGCCGGAACATGGGCAGCTATCTCGTCAAGACCCGCGACCTGCTCCGGCGACACCGCCCGGACCTGAACGTCCTGTGCAACTGGCATCTGCATAACGCGATCCGATTCTGGCTGACCGATGCGCCGGGTCCCTACGGGGACTACGCGCGGCAACTCGGAATGAATCCGGCCGTCGTCCGGGACGAGCCGGGCATCTGGTTCGGGCGCACGCTGTACCCGGTGGGCTCGTCGCACGGCGGCCGCAATTCGGACGTGTGGGCGCACAACGTGGACCCGAGCGTCATCGCCTATTACGATATGCCCAACCGGCTGGTCGTGCTGAACACCTGCTGGTACGAGCTGACCACCCGTCCGGGCGAGGTCGAGGACTGGCCCGTGACGGCGCACGCCTCGCGTTTCATCGGCCAGGCGTCCGGTGACTACGCGCTCGAATCGTTCACGCAGGCCCTGATCGGCGCCGATCCGGACGTGCTGCTGTTCGGGTTCACGGACGTCAACATCATCAACAGCCGCGAACAGCAGGCGCGCGACGTGGCCCGGGCGCTGACGCCGCTGCCGAAGGAGAAGTTCGAGGCCGTGCTGGGCACGGCGGATTTCAAGCACAACCTGGCCATCCGGGCGCTGCGGAAGGGGGCGGATCTCTGGTTCTACGCGGCCAACCCGGGCTACTGGCCGATCCGGGGCGAGCTTGAGTTGAGCGGGCCGGCGCCCGTCGAGCGGGCGCAAGACGGACAGCCGGTCGAAACGAAGCCGGCGCGCGGCCGGACGGCCATCCCGGTCGAGCTGGGGCCGTACGGGCTGGCGGCCTTCCGGGCGCGTGCGCCGGGGATCGAGATCGCGGGCTGGACGAACGCGCCGGTGGCGGAATCCGAGCTGGCCCACATGCGCGGCATCATGGCGGAAGTCCGCGGCCTGCTGGACACGCGGGAGACCGTGCTGGCCCTGGCGCGCCCGGAACGCGAATGGATGCGCGCGGTTTGCGCGGCGGCTGAGGAACACCTGGCCGGGGGCCGCTATGCGGCGGCGTGGTCGGAACTCACGAACTGGCGGTTCTGGGAATTGTGGCGGAAGGTGCTGGTCCCGGCCCAGACCCGGGGCGCCCGGCTCGAGGGCCGGCCGGAGCCCGAGGAAGCGTGGACACTGTCCGACAAGCCCGTGCTGCGGGTGGCCCGGGTGGCGGGCGTCTCCCCCGCCTCGGACGGCAAGCTGGACGATCCCGCCTGGCGCCAGGCCGAGCCCAGTTTCCGGTTCCTCAGCCTGAATTCAAGCGGTATGGCGCAGCTCGGGTATCCGCTCATGGATATGTCGGTCCAGGCCCTCTACGATGACCGGGCCCTGTATCTCGGCTTGCGCATGGCCGACCCGGACGTGAACGCCCTCAAGCATACGGCCTCCGCGGAGAACCCGATTGAGGTGCTGCGCAAGTATGACGATGCGGTCGTTGTGTTCCTCAGCCCGGACGGACAGCGACTCCGGCAGTTTGCGGTCAATGCCGGCGGGATCAAGTATTGCGCGGCCTCCGGTTCGTGGAACGTGGACCAGGGCGACGTGCGGAAGCTGGACTGGCAGGCGACCACCGGCTCGAAGCCGGGCGAATGGGTGATTGAAGCGGCCATCCCGTTCGCCGAGTTGGACGTCGAACCGCCGCGCGCCGGCGTGGAATGGGCCGCCAATTTCCTGCGCCGGTTCCGCGAGTTCGGGACCATTCCGGAAACGTACTGGGCGCGTATCTCTCAATGGGACCGCGCGGACCAGTACGGGGCGCTCGTGTTTCAGTAAGCGGCTCGGTCGCCGCGGTCGCCTGCGGCGCCCGCGCCTCCCACAAGGCGATGTGACGCGCGAGCGGCAGGAGAGGCGCCCGCGGCAGGCCGCGGCGAAAAAGAGAGGACCCTTACTCGTATCGAAAGAAGACGCAGCGTGCCTCATTCCCTTTCCTTGCGTCAAGGGCGTGCCTGTCAGCGGGCCACGCGGCGGAGCGGGGCCACCGACTGGCGGGTGGGAGGGCTCCTGTTCGGCCTGGCACTCGCCGCCGGGCCGCTTGCGGCCGGCACGATCCGGTACGAGGCGGACGCCAACCGGATCGTGGTCGCCGGCTTTCCCGAGGAGCAACCAGCGACACTCGATGACGTGCGGGCATCCGACCGCGCGGGCGGCTGGGGCCGAATCCGCTTCGAGCCGTCCACGGACACGGTTACCCTCGAGGCCTCGCTCTGGATCGGCGCCGCGAACGACCTGGGCACCTTTTTCCAGATCGGCCGCCCCGGGCATCCCCGCGAAACGCTCGTGTTGCGGGGAGACCTGGTGGTGACGCCGCCGCGCCCGAGCCCTCAGCGCCGGGACGGGCGGCTCGAGGTTTCGAACCGGCTGACGCTCGGCGACCCGGCCCATCCGGACATCCGGCCGGCGGTCAAAATGGACTGCGCGGCGCCGGGCGAACATGCCGTGCGCGTGCTGGCCGGGACCAACGCCTGGCCGACGCGCCGCGGACCGGTTCTCCCGCTGGGCGAACTGTTCATGTTCCATGCCACGCTTACGGCGGCCACCCCGGCGCCGAACCGTGCGTATGCCGCCTCGATTCGTCTGTCGCACGCGGGGGCCAATTTCCAGATGGCGGACTCCGCCGTGTCCTGGTGGACGGGCGACTTGTTCAGCGTGTTGTACGTGCCGTACGAGACCTGGACCGACTCGCGCACCATGCGCGGCATGACGTTCGAGCAGGGCGGCCGCGTAGGCTGGCTGGCCTTCGAGGACTGCGCGTTTCGCGGCCTGGATACGGCCCTCACGCACGGGGGCGCCACGCGCTGCGTGTTCGAGAACAATCGGCGGAACCTGGCCTTGGAGGCCCACAACCATGTCGGCGCCGTGCTCCTCGATTGCGTCGTCGGGGCGCCGGCCCTCCCGCTGCGCCTGGCCCGCACGCGCCGGGATCTGGCAGGGCTCCGGGCCTATAGCGCCACCCGGCATGCACGCGACCTAGCAGTCCTGTCCAATCCGGGCGTGCTCGAGTGCTCGAGTGTGCCCGTGCAGGTGGTGGATGCCCGGGGACGCCCCGTGCCGCGGGCCGCGGTGCGGATCGAATGCCCCGCGGAGCCGGATGGCGCTGCCCTGCTGCGCGACCTGGCCGTGACGGATCGCTCGGGGCTGACCCCGCCTCCGGGCCATCGCCAGGCGCTGGTGCTCGTGAAACGCGAATGGCGCCCAACCGACCGGCCCGAGGCACCCGAGCTCAAAACGTATCACTACCGGCTGACCATCGAGGCCCCGGGCTGTCCGCCGGCGGCGCTGCCCCTCGACGGCGCCGCCGACTGGCCGAGCCCGCTGGTCGTGACGCTCACGCCGTGACCTGGTCCTACGGACGAGAGACCGGTGCGGCGGACGGTGTAACGAAGAAGAGAATGAACGGGGTGGGACG
>CAZUYI010000003.1:0-2250 GCA_964624095.1 uncultured Verrucomicrobiota bacterium
ATGCCGGTACTGGATGGCGGCATTCCCGGTGTCGTTGATGAGTTCGAGGCAGACCCCGGCCAGGTAACGGCCGTAGGCGATATCCGGGAAGCCGTCGAGCGCCTCGAGCCGCTGGATGATGTTGCGCCCGCAGATGGCGGCGAAATCCCAGTTGCCGATGGCCAGGTAGGTCTTGGCCAGGAACGCATAGAGCAGCGTGCGCTCGAAGGGCATGCCGCGGAAGGGGAGGGTCCGGTCATTGACCACGAGGCTCGAGGCGCCCTTGGACAGGCTGTAGGTTTCGAGCTGGGCGTCCCGGTCCGCCGCGCGGCGCCAATCCTCCGCGCTGCCGGCATACTGGCCGGCCGCCTGGCGGATCATGCCCCGCTCCATCAGGTAGAGGACTTCGTCCTTGTCACCGGCCGGAATGGCGGCCAGATTGGTCGCGGCCGACTCGAACCGGCCGGCGTAGAACTGGTCGCGCGCCGCCTGCAGCGGCGGCGTCTTGCAGCCGGCCAGGCATCCGGCAAGGCACACGGCTGCCAGCGCACCGGTCCGGCGCTCGATGGGCCTCCGCGGACGCGGCTCGGGCATGTTACCATCCAATCAGGGGCTCGCGGGCCGTGCGCGCGAATTCCTCCTGCGTGGACCAGGCGATGATCCCGGTCTCGAGGTCCGTGATCTCCATGGTCAACTGGTAGTACACCAGCTCGGTCTTGGAAACCCGGACCTGGCGCCCGGACTGCTTCTGCATTTCGACCAGGGCCCCCGTGAGCATGTACGTGGCGCCCAGTTGCCGGCCGATGGCCGTGCGCGTTTCGTCCGTCACGTTCTGGGCCTGGTAGCCCTGCTCCTTCATCAGCTCCTGGCGGCGGCTCTCGTTGACGAACTTGATCTTGCCGCCGCTTTTCTGCATGAGCAGGTGCCGCATCCGGTCGGTCATGGCCTGGGTGTCCACGAAGGTCGTCGTGCGCGGCTGGACTCCGTAGATGATCATGATGAACGGCGCGGACTGCTGGGCCACGAACTCGCTGGACGCAATGCTGCCCGCCACCTTGTCGCTCAGGGCCCGCAGATCCTGCGCCCCGTACGTGGCATCGAGCTGCGGCATGTCCGCTACGTCCCGGTCCTCGATCTTCTGCCGGAACATCGCACAGCCTGTCAGCCAGAGGAGACTACCCGCCGCCGTTGCACACACCGCCGCGCGAAGCATGCCGTTCATGGATCCTCCTCCCGTTCCCCGTGTTCCTGGCGCCGGCCAGGCTGCTGGTAACCCGTGTGCCTGTATCATGGCGCGCGCCGGGTCCGTTCGTCAATCCGAAAATGTGCCCCGTCGCACGGTGATCGCGGCCTCCGCGCCGGGGAGCGCGTCCGGCTTGGACAGGGTCAGTTCCACCCCGCGCACGCGCCGGTCGGCCAGGCACCGCGCGGCCAGTCGGCAGGCCAGCGTTTCGAGCAGCCGCGCCGGACGGGCGGCGGCGGCCGTTCGCAGGCTCGCCGCCAGCACGGCGTAATTCACCGTGTCCCGCACCCGGTCGCTCCGCGCGGCCGGGCGCAGGTCGAGCTGCAGGCTCACGTCGGCGACAAGCGGCCGAGGCGCGCGCCGCTCCCGGGCGCTCAGCCCGATCGAGGCGGTCAATGCCAGGCGTCGAAGATGCAGGGTGTCCATGGTGGCTCTCGAATCCGGAGATCAGCGGGGGGCGGCGCCGCGGTTCACGCCCCCGTCATGCAAGTGCTGGCCGCCGTCCACGAACAGGACCTGGCCCGTTACGGCGTCCGCTTCGAGCAGGAACAGCGCGGCCTGCGCCACCTCGCGCGCGGTCGGGCGGCGCCCGAGCGGCAGGAATCCCGCCGGCTCGCGCGCGGCATCGGTCCCGGCGGCCGGGGCCAGCACGGGGCCGGGTGCCACGGCGTTGACCCGGATGCCCGGCGCCAGTTCCAGCGCCGCCAGGCGGGTCAGGTCGGCCAGCGACTTCTTGGCCAGGACGTAGCCCACGGCGTCGAAGCGGTCGGAGGCCACCCGGCTGTCCAGGATATTGAGGACCTGGCCCCGCCGGCTGACCCGCGCAAAGGCCTGCATCAGCAGCAGCGGCGCCAGCAGGTTCAGTTCCCAGTGCGCGCGCAGGTCCGGCTCGAGCGCGGTGCGCAGGGATTGCTTGTGAAAGCAGGCGGCGTTGTTCACGAGGATATCCAGCCGGCCGGCGACGCGCCGGGCCGCCTCGATGACGCGCCGCGCCGCGCCCGGCTCGCGCAGGTCGCCGGCCACGGTCC
>CAZUYI010000003.1:2260-16788 GCA_964624095.1 uncultured Verrucomicrobiota bacterium
AGGCCCGGACACCGCTGGCGCGCGCGCGCCGGGCCACGCGTCGCGCGGCCGCCCCGGAGCGGCGGTAGTGAATCACGACGCGGCAGCCGCGCGCGGCGAGTGCCGCGCAGAGCACGGCGCCAATCCGTCTAGCGCCTCCGGTCACCAGGACGGTTTTGCCATTCAGGCGCATGGCATGGCAGGGACCTCACGCGCTCGGGCGGTGAATGAAACGGGCCAGGGTCCGATCGTAGAGCGACACCACTCCGCGCAGGGGCGAATAAATCAGCCGCAGTCGCACGAGGGCCATGGCCATCTCGACCGAGGCGCGCGCGATGGCCAGGCGTGATCCGCTGACGTCATGCCAGCGGGTAGGGATTTCCGTGATGCGGAATCCCGCGCGCCGCAGGTGAAAGAGCAGGTCCACATCGAACGCCCAGCGGGTGATGCCCAGACGGGGCAGCACGGTACGCGCGGCGACACCGGTCATCAGCTTGGCCCCGCACTGCGTGTCCGAGATCGAAAGTCCGAACAGCAACCGCACGAGCCAGTTGAACAGCCGGGAGGCGATCCGGCGCGAGAGCGGCTGGCGCGGACTGACCTGGGCGCCGCGGCGCCAGCGCGAGGCGATAATGACGTCGGCGGCGCCGAGCCGCTCGACCAGTTCCTGGAAGGCCTCCGGGGGGGTCGCGCCATCGGCGTCCACGAAGCCCACCAGGCGCCCGCGGGCGGCTGCCAGGCCGAGCATGACGGCGCCGCCCTTGCCGATCGGGCGCGGCTCGACCAGCACCTGCACGGCGGGATGGGCGGCGGCATAGGAGCGCGCCACGGCTTCGGTGCCGTCGCGCGAGCCGTTGACCACGATGAGGATTTCGTATCCGGCCGCGTACCGGCCGGAAAAGTAGGGAAGGTAGGCGTCCAGCATGCGCCCGAGGCGGGCTTGCTCGTTGTACGCCGGAATGATGATCGAGAGGTCCATGGGCGCGCAGTCCCCCTGCATGAAACGGGAACCGGCCGGGCCTCGGCCGGCCCGTGCTCTAATCGGGCCCGGTGCGCGAGAGTTTTTGAATGACGAGATTCCGGCGCTGAAACGTGGGTTTGTCCAGGTCCGTTCCGTTGACAATCGTGGGCTCGATGCCCAGGAACCGGTCGGGTTGGACCGGAAACAGGTCCTGGGGCACTTCCTTGGGCGGAGTTGCGGCCGGCGCGGCCGGCGTGCCCGGGGACGGGGCGTCCTCGCCCGGCGCGCGCGGCGTGCCATCCGGTTCCATCACCAGGAAGGTCGCCGTGAGGCGGTCCCCGGGCTCGGCCTCGCAGCAGACGCCCGTCAGGGCCAGGGCCGCCGGATTCGCCGCCGCCAGGATGCCTTTCATGAGGCGGTCAATGTCCTTCAAGGATACGTCGGCGCAGCCCATGAGGCTGACCAGGAAGCCGTCGGCGCCGGCCAGCACGGCGCCGTGCCCGAGCAGGGCGCTGCGTCGGATGCCCTCGAGAAGGCTCTCTGTCTTGTCGGGTCCGGTGCCCTCGAGGGTTTCGAAGACGCCGCGCCCGTGGCCCCGCCGGACCAGGGCGCAGACGTCGGCCAGACTCAACCCGATCGCCCCGGGCCGGCTGATGGTGCGCCAGACCGCCTGCACGCCGCGGCCGAGGGTGGCGTCGGCCAGCCGGAAGGCTTCGCCGATGTTCGTGCGATCCCCGAGTTGCTCGATCAGGCGTTGGTTGGGGAGGCAGAGCACGGCATCGGCGGCCGTCTGCAGGGAATTCAACCCGCGCCGCGCATGATCCATCCGGCGGGCTCCTTCGAACTCGAACGGCAGCATGGCAAAGCAGAGCGTAAGCGCGCCGGCCTCCCGGGCCGTTTCCGCGAGCAGCGGCGCGGCGCCCGTGCCCGTGCCGCCTCCGAGTCCGACGAGGATCAGGACCAGTTGCTGGTCGCGCACACAGGCCTGCAGGGACACGGCGTCCGATTGGGCGGCGCGCAGGCCCATGCGCGGTTCGCCGCCGGTACCCAGCCCCTTGATGACGTGTGCGCCGATCTGGAGCGCGTCGAGCCCGCCGGCATTGGCCAGCGTGCGGCCGTCGGTGTCAACCAGGAGCACGCGCGGGCCGTCGGGCCAGTGCGCCGCCAGGCCGCGCGCGGCGGCGGTTCCGCCGCCGCCCAGTCCGATGACCAGCGTCCTGGGAGCCTCCGCCCGTCGGTCCGGCGTCATCGTGAGCCTCCCAGAAAGCGGTCGATAAAGCCGGGCAGCAACGACTTTCGGGCGCGGCCGGTCCCGCTTCGCAGGGCGTAGCGCAGCAGGCCCAGGGGCGCGGCATATTCCGGGCCCTCGGGCGCGGTGGCGATGCCGCTGAAATTGATCGGGCGCCCGATCGCGCACGGCAGGTTGAAGATCTGTTCCGCCAACGGCACGATCCCTTTCAGGTGGCTGCCGCCACCGGTCAGCACGAGGCCCGCGCCCAGGTGATCCAGGAGGCCGCGCTTCTGCAACTCGGCGGCGATCAGCGTCAAGGTTTCGTCCATCCGCGCCCGGATGATCGTGACCAGATCGAAGGCCGAGACCGACCCAGCCGGGAACCCCACCTCGGCCGGGATCGGGATCTGCTGGAAGTGGAGGCTGGAATCCGGTGCCGCGGATCCCGCCTCGCGCTTGAGGCGTTCGGCGCGCTTGGGTGAAATCGAAAAGCCCAGGGCAATGTCGCTGGTCACGTGGTCGCCGCCCACCGCCAGGGCGCCTGCCAGGGCAATCGCCTTCCGGGCATAGACCAGATAGCTGGTGGCGCCCGCGCCCAGGTCTATGACCGCCACGCCGCTTTCCTTCTGCGCCGGAGTCAGGACGGCCATCGCGGCGCAGAGCCCGCTGAACGCCACGTCCAGGACTGCGACGCCCGCGTTGATCGCCGCCTGTGCCGCATTTTGCAGCACGGCGCACGCGCCGTGGACCAGGAGCATGTCCACCGTGAGCTTGGCCCCCCGCATGCCCTCCGGGTGCGTCGCCGCCCACTGGTCGTCCACCAGGTAACTGCGCGGGATGGAGTGCAGCAGCTCGCGGTCATACGGCAGGTTCACGGCCCGCGCGAGGTCCATGGCCGCGGTCATGTCGTCACGGGTCACCCCGGCCCGCGGGTCGGAGATGGGCGTGCTGCCCTGGTTGATCGTGCTGCGAATGTGGTCGCCGGAGACCGCGAGGTACACGTCGGCGATGTCCACCCGGCTGCTCTGCTCGGCGTCCCGCAGGGCCTTCTGGACGCAATCGGTGGCCGCCCTCAGGTCGGACAGGATGCCCTTGCGCACGCCGCACGAGGCGGCGTGGCCAAGCCCGGTGACCATGATGTGGCCGTCGTCGCGCGGCTCGCCCACGAGCGCGCAGACCTTGGCGGTCCCTATTTCCAGCGCGACAATGGGATCGAGCGCCATACCGTCAATACTCCTGGGCCGGGAAGTTGTTGTCCAACGTCATGTCCATCGAGGCAATCCGCTTGCCGCGCGCCGCGGCCGAGACGAGGCTTTCCTGCAGCCGGCCCAATTTGTGTTCCAGCTGTTCGCGGGCCAGCGCGGACGGCTCGCCCATGTGGGGCCAGGCGAGCCGGACCTGCTCGCCCTCCCGCAACCGCAGTCCTAGCGCGGCCGGATCGCGTACGTCAATGTCGGCCACGTGAACGCGCAGCCCGATGGGCGTCGTCTGGCAGACCTCCAGGATGGCCAGCGCATTGCGGATCGAGGGCTCGCTCAGCCGGATGCCTGGCCGGATGCCGGGCAGGGCATGTCCGCGAATCGTGGGGAGCGTGCGGGATCCCTGCCCGGCGCCTCCCAGCACGACGCCTTCCCGGTCAATCGTGAGGAAGTAGGGTTGGACTTCCAGCCGGGCCACGGCGGTTCGTTCGCGGACGCGCACGACGAGTTCGCCGGGCAGACGCCGGACGATGTCCACCGACTTGAGGCGGGGCACCTCAGCCAGCAAGTGGCGGCGCACGGTCTCAATGTTGGTGGCAAACAGGAAATTCAAGTCCGCCAGGCGGGTGTAGTCCAGAATGTGGCGCGGCGTGATCGCGTCGCCGCTGCATTCCACGCGGATATCGCGCACCCGGAACAACTCGTTGTGCGTAATCAGCGCACGGCCGGCCGCCCGCGCGCCCAGCGCGGCCAGGAGCCCGAGCGCGGCCAGGGTGGTGAGCGCGAGCAGCAGAGCGGTCAGCCGGCGCGCCCAGGCCGAGTTCCCGCCCCGGCTGCGCCAGGGCGCCGAGCGCGATTCCGGGCGGGACCGCTCGCCCTTTCGCCGGTTCCTGTCGCTGAATGAAAACCACCCCATGGCGCTGGCCACCAACGAACCGGCCCGCAGGCGGCGGCCCCTGCACATACACCCACGTAGATGCCCCGCCGGCCCGCTCGGGTCGTCCGCTCCCGTTACACCGGCTCATACTATGGAAGGTCATGCGGAACGCGTCAAGCGGAAAGCCGCCCATGGCCTGCACACCACGGATCCCGGGTTGCCCGGGCCGGCCGGCATCGCGCGGCACAGGGGGGAGGGGATGTCGCCCGTGTCCCGAGGCGGGGCGCAGCCTGGCCCTATTTGACCTTGCTGCCGGGCGGCAGTTCGCCGTCCAGGGTCACCAGGCGCAGCTGGTCCCCCGCGGAAGCGGCCAGCAGCATCCCGTGGGATTCCACGCCGCGGATGACGGCCGGCTTGAGATTGGCGACGACCACCACCGTCCGGCCGATCAGGCGCGCCGGCTCGTAGTGGTTCGCGATGCCGGCCACGATCTGGCGCGTGTTCGGGCCCAGTTGGACCTGCAGGCGCAGGAGGTTGCGGCTGTTCGGCACGGGTTCCGCCGCGCGCACAACGGCCGTCCGCAAGTCCGCGGCGGCAAACGTGCCGACGTCTATCAGGCCCTCGCCGGCGGCGGCCGGGCGCGGGTCCGCAACGGGCGCGGCCGGCGGCGCGCGGGATTCCGGCGCGGAACCCGGCGGAGCCAGACGCGGAAACAGGGGACGCAGGGGGAGCGTGGCCGTGCCGGGAAGCGAGCGGCCCCAGTCGGCCAGGTCCGCCAGCCGGGGCGCATCGGTTCCCAGGCCGAGCGCCAGCCGCAACTCGGCCATTTTCGACGGCATCACGGGGTGGAGCAGGCCGCTGAGTATGCGCAGGGTTTCCAGGGCGTGGTAGAGCACGGCGCCCAGAGGCGCGCGGTCGGGCTGTTTCGCCAGCGTCCAGGGCTGGCGTTTCTCCAGGTAGCGGTTCGCCTCGCGCATGGCGGCGCCGACGGCGGCCAGACCCTGGTCCACGCGCAGGGCGTCCACGCTCTGGTCCATCGCACGGACGGCGTCCCGCACGGCTTCGACAAGGATCCGCTCCGCGTCGCCGGACTCCGGGCCGGGCGCCGGCACGCGGCCCTGGCAGTGGGTGCCCACCAGCTTGAGCACACGGCTGGCCAGGTTGCCCAGGTCGTTGGCCAGGTCGGCATTGACGCGGCGGACAAACGCCTCCTCGGTGAAGGCGCAGTCCTGGCCCATCGTCATCTCCGCCATCAGGAAATACCGGAAGGCATCCGGCCCGTACCGCTCGGCGAAGGAGAGCGGGTCCACGACGTTCCCGGCCGACTTGCTCATCTTGTGTTCGCCGACCAACCACCAGCCGTGGGCCAGGATGGTGTCGGGCATCGGCAGGTCCAGGGCCTTGAGCAGGGTGGGCCAGTAGACCGTGTGGGTGGTGAGGATGTCCTTGCCGATCAGCTGGCAGGACACCGGCCACCAGCGCCGGAACGCCGCCTCGTCGTCCGGGTAGCCGATGGCGCTGATGTAATTGAGCAGCGCGTCGATCCAGACATAGGTCACGTAGTCGGCATCGAACGGCAACTCGATGCCCCAGTGCAGCCGGGCCTTGGGCCTTGAGATGCACAGGTCGTTGAGCGGCTGGCGCAGGAAGCCCAGGGTCTCGTTGCGGCGGAACGCCGGGAGGATGAACCGCGGATGGGCGCGGATGTACTCGACCAGCCAGTCCTGGAAGGCGCTCATGCGGAAGAAGTAGTTGGACTCCACGAGGGGCTCGAGCGGGCGCCCGCATTCGCGGCAGACACCGCCTTCGAGGTCGCGCCCGGCATGGAAACGCTCGCAGGGCACGCAGTAGCCGCCGTCGTAGTCGGCCCGGTAAATGTGGCCGCGGTCATACAGCGTCTGCAGAATGCGCCGCACGACCTGCTCGTGGCGGGGCTCGGTGGTGCGGATGAAATCGTCGTGTGTAATGCCCAGCGCGCGCCAGAGCGCCTGGAACCGGACGACGGTGCGGTCGGCCTGTTCCTGCGGCGAGATGCCGGCCTGCTCGGCGGCCCGCTGCACCTTCTGGCCATGCTCGTCGGTGCCGGTCAGGAAATGCGTCGGCGTGCCCCGCAGCCGGTGATAGCGGGCCAGCACGTCGGCCACCACGGTCGTGTAGGCGTGCCCGATGTGGGGCGCGTCGTTGACGTAATAGATCGGGGTCGTCACGTAGAAATGGCCGGCCATGGGCAACTCCTGTCGGGTTGCGGGCCCCACCAGTGCCCGCGGACCGGAATGATAGGGCGCCGGCCCGATCCTGCAAGCCATTTTTCGGCATTGACCCGGCCCCCGGTGCCCGCTATGGTGCTTGCATTTAACCCGCGAGGGCCTGTTTCATGATGCTGATTTCCCGATTCAACACCTTGATCCGCAACCGGATTGTCTGGGGCGTGTTTGCCGTTCTGGTCGTCTTGTCCTTCGTGGTCTGGCAGACCCAGACGCCGACGGAAGACGAGTCGCGCGCGGGGGCCCCGGGCCTGCTGGATGGCAAGCCGGTGCCCGACAACGAGTGGCGGTCGGCCTATTTCAACGCCTACCTGTCCATGTCCCTGATGGTCGGAAGCCCGCTGACCATCAATGCGCGCGTGGACGCCGGCCTCCGCAAGCTGGCCTGGCGCCGGCTGGTGGCCCTGCGCGCGGCCCGAGCGGCGCGGCTGGAGGTCGCGCCGGCGGAAATCATCGAGGCGATCCAGACGCAGCCGTTGTTCCAATCCGAGGGGCGTTTCAGCCCGGAGCGGTACGCTGGCTTTTTGCGCCAATTCCTCTCCGGGTTGAACGCCAGCGAGCGCCAGTTCGAGGACTACATCCGCCAGGAATTGCTCCTGGCCAAGGCGCGGACGATGGTCGGACAAGGCGTCTGGGTCGCCCCGCTGGAAGTGCAGGAGGTGTTCCACCAGCTCTACGACACCTTTGTCGTCAGCTACGTGCCGTTGCGGGCCGAGGAACTGGCGCACCACGTGCGCGTGAGCGAGGCGGACGCCACGGCGTATTTCGAGGCCCACCGCGAGGATTTTGCCGTCCCGGAAATGCGCCGGGTCAAGGTAGCGGCCTTCCCGTTCGAGTGCTTTGTGGATGAAGGCGCCCTGGACGAGGCGGCGCTGCGGGCTTACTACGACGACCACATCGAGGACTTCACCGTGAAGGGCGCCGACGGCCTGCTGACTGCACCGACCTTCGAGGAGCTGGCGGACTCGCTGCGCGACCGCGTGGCGCTCGAGGTGGCCGTGACGACGGCCGGCGACCGGGCCGTGGATTTCGAGGTGGCCCTCGCGCCCGACCGGCGCGGGCAGGCGCCGTCCTTCGAGGACGCCGCGCGCGCCGGCGGGATCCCGGTGCAGACGACGGACGTGTTCACCCGCACGGGGGCCGTAACCGGGCTGGCCGTGGGCCCGGATTTCAACGAGGCGGCCTTCCGGTTGCGCAATACGCCGGACGATTATTTCAGCCACCCGGTGCGCGGCTCGAACGCCTATTACGTGCTCGCCTACGACAGCCGCTCGGACCGGCGCCTGCCGGCGTTCGAGGAAGTGCGGGAGGCCGTGTCCCGGGTGGCCCATGCGGCGGCGGTCTCGAACTGGCTGGCCCGCACGGCGGCCGACGTGCATCGTGCGGCAGCCGACGGGATGCGCCGTGGCCTGTCCTTCGCCGAGTCCGTGCGTCCGTTCGGGCTGGAAGTCTTCACGACCGATCCGTTTTCGGCGCGGACCGGCATCCAGTCCGAGTCCGACGACACCCTGCGGGAACTCACCCGTGCCGTCCTCGTCCTGAACGCGGGCGAGCTAGCCGGCCCGCTGGCCATGGAGGACGGCCAGCTCGTCGGCCACGTGGACGCCCGCGTCACGGCCGACCGCCTGCTGTTCGATTCCATTCACACCGACCTCGCGCGCTATGTGCGCCAGCGCCGCGAGGAAACGGCCTTCCAGCAGTGGCAGGAAAGCCTGCTGGCGTCCCACCGCTTCCAGGAAACCGCGCGCCCCGCGCCGGAGGCCGGGCCGGACGAAGACGCGCAGGACTCCGAGTCGGACGACGAGGCGGCCGGAACGCGGGACGGCGGGACGCACCCGGGCCGCGCCGGCTGAATTGCCGCCGGGGCGGGCTCCATCGGCCGTCAGGGTTTGCGCGGCTCGCCGCTACGGCGCCGCGCGCGGGCCGCCGCCAGGCTGGCCGCGATCTGCTCCGGCGGCTGAAGCGGGTCCCCGGGGCGGGGGATGGGCCGGACGGCGAGGCTGCCGGCCAGGTCCGCATCCACGGCGCCATACCGGACCGGTCCGGCCCCGGGATTCAGGCAGGCGGCGAACACGTCGCCCTGGTCCACCTCGCGCCCGCTGGCCGCGTCCAGCACGGAGAGGTCCAGGGCGCTGCCCGACATGTGCGTGCCGATCTTCGGCCGGGTGGCGATGAGGACGGCCAGGCGGCGTCCCATGAGATCCGCGTCCGGCTCGCGCCCGCCGGTTTCCCAGCAGCACAGCTCGTACACCGCATCGAACAGCCTGGGCTCGCGGCCCAACCCCGTTTGGATGGCCCGCGTGCGGTAGCCGTCCTCGATCTTCAGAAGCCACCCGCGCCGGGCACAGGCGCGCGCGGCCGCCAGCAGCGGCGCCACCAGGCCTGCCCGGAGGTAAAACAGGCGCGGCGTGCCGGGCAGCACCGGCGTGGTCGAAAAACGAAGCGGCACGCCCGCGGACTCCGCCGCGGAGCGCAAGTCGGCCAGGGGCTCTCCGCACTCCTGCACGGGCTGGCGCAGGCACTCGTCCATCAGGCGCCAGGCGGCTTCCATCTGGCCGCGCCAGTAGGCGCGCGCGTCGGACTCCGCAGTCGGATCGGGGGGCGTAGGGCTCATGGCCTGGACTCCGTTCGTCGGGCCGGCGGGGCGCCGGGTGCGTCGGGACGTGCCGTCCGCGAGGCGGCGCGGCGCCGGCTGCGATAGTACCGGTGAAGCATGAGCAGGAACTGGACCGTGTCGCGGAACGGGTTGATCTTGCTGTTTTCGTCCCGGTAAATGACCGCAATGGGAACCGAGTCCATGCGGATGCCGCGCGCGGCAATGTGCAGCAGGATCTCGGATTCGGCCGCGTAGCGCCGGGCCCGCGGCTCGATGAAGGGCAGGACGTCGCAGCGGTACAGGCGGAACCCGCACTGGCTGTCCGGCACGTACTGGCGCATGGCCCGGCTGAGGAACCCGCTCATGATCCGGTTCGTCCAGCGGCGGATGCGCGGCATGCCGCGCGGCGCGCCCATGCGGTTCCCGATCAGCACCGGAATGCCGGTCCGCTCGTAGGCCTCGAGAAACCGCGGAATGTCATCCGGGTCATGCTGCCCGTCGGCGTCCAGCGTCACGACCACTTCGATGCCGTGCTCGCGGGCGTAACTGAACCCCGTGTTGAGCGCCACGCCCTTGCCCTGGTTGCGGGTGAGGCGCAACACTGTGGCGCCGGCCGCCTCGGCCTCGGCGGCTGTGCCGTCGGTGGAGCCGTCGTCCACCACGAGCACCGGATCGAGGTGTGCCCGGATGCGCCGGACCACCCCACCGATCCGGCCCGCTTCCTGGAAGGCCGGCACGAGGGCGCAGCGGCGCGGTTCAGGGATGGGACTCGGGGGCATGGGAGTTCCAAAAGTCGTCGAAGATGAACCACTGGACCGGGGTGCGCGCAATCTCGGTTTCCAGGACATCCCGGATGCGGGCCTGCAACGCCGCCACGGTCATATCGGGAGCGGGAATCAGCGGCGGATGCACGCGCAGCAGGAACGTGTCGTCCGGCTGGCGCAGCAGGAAGGCCGGCACCAGCGGCGCCTGGGTCTTGAGGGCCACCCGCGCCGGCCCGCTCGACAGGCGCGCGGTCCGGCCGAAGAACTCGATGGGCACCGGGTGTGCCGTGAAGTCGCGGTCCGCCAGCATGGCGACGCACTCCTTGCGCCGGAGCGCCTCCATGACTCCGCGCGCGGCGCGGCCGATGGGGATGCAGTGGATACCCCGTTGCTGCCGGTACTTCTGGAAGAGATCGTTCACGCGACCAACGGGCTGAGGCAGGAAGACCGCGTGGACGCGCCGGCCGAGTCCGGTCAGCACGGCGCCGCCGAGTTCCCAGTTGCCGAGGTGGGCGGTAATGAGGATGACGCCGCGTCCGAGCGCCTCGGCCTGTTCGAGCCGCTCCAGATGCTCGATGCTGACCAGGCGGTGGATGGCGGCCTGAGTAAAGCGGGCGAACTTGAAGAAATCAACCAGGTACTTGCCGAAAAACTGGAAATTGCGGCGGGCCATGCCGGCCAGCGTGGCCTCGGAGGCATGGGTTCCCTGGGCGGCGAGCACCTGCCGCAGGTTGGCCATCACGGCCCGGCGCCCCGCCTGGTCGCGGGCATAGAGGTGGTCGGCGACCCGCAATCCGACCCAGTAGGCGAAGCGGCGAGGCAGGGCTCGGCAGACGAGCTGGGCCAGGCGGTAGTGCGTGTAGGCGTTGCTCATGATCCCAGCGCTTCACGGGCGATGCGCCGGGCTGCATCCGGACGTGCCAAGGCCAGCGCTCGGGTTCTCATCATCTCCAGGAGCGTCGGGTTCGTCAAGAGCATATCTGCCGCGGCGCCCAGGTCCTCTTCGCGCGACATGTGCAGGGCGGCGCCATGCCGCACGAGCACCTGCATGTTGCCGGCTTCCTGGCCGGGCAGGCAGCGCGCGATCAGGAGCGGCAGCCCCATGGCCAGGGACTCGGCGCAGGTGGCGCCGCCCGGCTTGGAGACCAGCAGGTCGGCCTGGTAATACAGGGACGGCATGCGGCGGCAATAGGCCCGGATGTGCAGCGGATGCCGGAAGGCGGAGCGCCGGAGCCGGAGCAGGTTCCGCAGCAGGCGGTTGGTGCCCGTGACCGCCTCGATCCGGAACTCCGTCTGGCCCCGGTCTATCTGTTTCAGGGTGCGGTACCGCATGCCCAAGCCGCGCCCGCCGCCCATGACCAGCACCCGCGGGTTCCGGTGCGCCGCGCGCGGCCGCTCGGACCAGGCGGCATAGCCGGGATGGATCGGGATGCCGTGTACCCGGATGCGCTCGCGGGCCACACCCAGTTCGGCGAGGCGCCGGGCCGCGTCCTCGACCGGCACCACGTAGCGCGCGTTGCCCGGAACGACCCAGAACCGGTGCGGCAGGAAATCCGTGAGCACGCCCCACACGGCCGGGCCGGGCCGGCCGGACTCGGCCACGTAGTCCTGCACGACGTTCAGGGGATAGGCCTGGGTGCAGAGCACGAGGTCCGGCTGGAAGCCGCGCATCAGGCCCAGGAACCGCGGATGGCGCCCGCGCGTCAGCAGGGGCCTCACCCGGCGTGTCAGCCGGTCCAGCCGCTCGTTGTCGTAGAGGGCATCCCAGAGGTCGGGGGTGCGGCGCACCACGCCGAGATACGTCTTCTGGATCACCGCGCTCCAAGCCGGATGCATGTGCCGGAGCAGGTCCAGGGTCTGCACCGACCCGCGCGGATCGAGTTCCCGGAAGGCGGCTTCCAGGGCGCGGGCCGCGCTGTGGTGCCCGCTGTTCGACATGAGGTAGAGAATCAGAACCCGGGCCATGGCCGTGCGCCTTGTGACCGCCCGCGGGCGGCGGGACGGACTGGCATGAGGCTATTCCACGTCGAGCGAGGCCAGGAAGCGGGCCAGGGCGTCGGCCTGGGCGGCTTCCGCGGCGCGCAGCGTTTCGATTGCCTGGTGCAAGCGGTCTATCGCCTCCTCCTGCTGGACGAGCTTGCGCTCCCACATGGCATAGCTCTCCGAGTTGCGCGCCACGGTCCGCATATTTTCGCGGATGCGGCCCTGCTCCTCGGCGAGCGTCTTGAGCGCGGCCTCCTTCTGCGCGAGGTCGCGCCGCACGGCGGCCAGCGAGTCCTGCTTCGCCACGACCTCCTGCAGCGCCTGGCGCAGCCGGTCCGACAGGCCCTTCTGTTTCAGGAACAGCCGGACCTGCTCCGTCTCGAGGTTCGAGAGGATCAGCAGTTCCTGGTCGAGCCGCTCTTCCCGGAACACGATTTCGCGCGCCTGCCCGGGCTCCAGTACCAGCGAGTGGCGGTATAGGTCGCGGGTCTTCTCGACGTCCCGCTCGGGTTGCACCAGGGTCCACTCCGGGCGGATGGGATGCTCGATGACGACCCGGCGCGCCGCGTCGCGCGAGCTCTTCAGCCGGTAGCGGGACTCGGCGGCGAACCGGCGTTTCAGGGTCAGCGTTCCGCGCACGATCTTCAGCGAGACGATCTCGTCCGCCTCGGGCTGCCCGTCGAGCGCGCCCTCGCAGGCCAGGTCCACGGCGTAGGACAGCAGGCGCGCCGCGCCCCGCGGCGTGTCGCCGAGCCGCGCGTCGCCAGCATACAACCCGCCTTCGAAAACGGTCACCGGGCCCTGCATCAGGAAGAGGTCCAGGCTGTTGGTGAACGCGATGCCGTTCAACGGGCGCATCGGGTTCACCTGGGCGTTGAAGATGGACAGACCCTCGGCGGCCAGCGGTCGGTTCACGATCGGAATCATGGCCGACTGGCGGCGGGCCAGGTCGAGCGGCTCGCTCAGTCGGAACTCGAACAATTCGCCCGCCTGCCCGGCCGCCGCCATGGCCTGCACCCCGCCCTGCGCCAGGTCCTCCAGCTCGATCCCCGGCGGCGCAGGCGGCACCGCCATGGCCGCCGCGCCGACAACGCCCCGCGCCATGCGCAGGCGCTTGGACTCGTTGCGCCCGCCGGGCATTCCGCCGGCCTCCACTTTGGCGGCATCGGCGGGCGCCTCCTCGAGCGCGGCGGCGTACACCGGGGGCGCGGCCAGCGCCTCGAGGACCGCGCGGACCACCGGGCGGCGCAGGTAGAGCGGGTCGTACAGGTTCTGGATAAACGAAAGCGGCTGGCCGGATACCAGCGTGAGGGAGACGCCGGTCCAGTCTTCATCGGTCAGGTTCTCGATATGGGCCCAGCCCTGGAGCAGTGCCTGGGGTCCGTCAAGCACCAGGCGGTAGCTCGTTTTCCATACGGGCGCCTCCAGCATGTAGGCCGCCCGCACCGTGCGCCGCGCGTCGCCCGTGAACGATACGCGCACCCGCTTGCGGTCCCGGGCCCGGCTCTCGCCCAGCACGCCGAGCGCCGCCTCGAGATCGGACCGGATGGCGGGGTCGAGCACCGTGATCGCCTGCATGCCGTCCAGCGGCAGCGCGCGCAGCGCGCCGTCGGTCAGCAGGGTCATCACGGGCTCCCGGATCGTCGTCCGCTCCACCTGCTGCGTGCGCACCTCGACGCCGATCAGTCGCCCGGTCCAGTCGCCGGACCCGGTCGTGATCCGGACGGGTGTCCCGCGCAGCCGGTTCAGGAGCGCGGCCAGATCCGGGTTGTCGGTCAGGTCCACGGCGAACGATTGCAGGGTGCGTTCGATCGGGTCGCGCGACTCGTACGTCACCGCCCGAACCGGCGCGCCGCCGGGATCCACCAGCACGAGCGACTTGATCAGGTCGGCCATCTGATCGGGCGTGAACTCCAGGTCGGCGGTCAGCGGCCCGGCGATCTCGGCCGACCGCTCGAAGCAGGCCACGCCGCTGGTAAACAGCACGACCTGCTTGAGCGGCAGGGCCGGCGGCGCGGCGTTGGACGATGGGGCGCCGGCGCCCGGCTCCGCGGCGGCCGGCAGGACGAGGGCCAGGCAAAACCCGGCGAGTGAACGGTACATGACGCCTCCTTCTGACCGGGCGGTCTGGCCCGGGCGGGTTGGACAGCTCATCGGACGGGGCGCGATCCTCAACGGGGCGGCGCGGCCGCGAACCGGGTGTCCGCAGGCCGCCGGGCGGCGACTCGCACCGCCCGTGCCGCAAACTACTATGCCGGGAGGCCGGCCGGATGTCGAGTCCTTTCCGCGCGCTGCGCTGGGTCGCCGCTGGGGCAAGCGGTGAATCCGCTTGACCGGCGGCACGACACGGATGTACGCTTATATTGACGAGAGGAGGGTGGGGGTGCGGGGACGCTTGGGGCATCCCGCGCGAGCGCACCCGTGCCTGTCCTGATGAAAGGATTCATGGTGAACGCTGCGCCTGCGTGGAGTCGGACGCACCCGGTTCTGCACCGGGCCGGGCAGCGCGCGGCCGCGCGCCGCGCGGGGCGGTGGTTTCTGGCCGCCTGTCTGGCCGCCGGCTGGAACGCCGCCCCGTGGGCGTCCGCCTCGGACGAAGAGGTGATCGCGTCGTTCGCGCTCGATGCCTCGCCGGGCTGGGCCACCGGCGGGCCGTGGTCATTCGGGGTTCCGC
>CAZUYI010000003.1:16798-22513 GCA_964624095.1 uncultured Verrucomicrobiota bacterium
GGTCGGGCAGCAACGTGTACGGCGTGGCGCTGGCCGGCGCCTATACCAACGAGGAATCCGTCCACTATCTCACGACCGGCCCGCTGGATCGCACCGGCTACGAACGGATTCGGCTGCGATTCTGGCGCTGGCTGGGCGTGGATGGCAACGGGTTCGATTCCGCCGTTCTCGAAGCCAGTTCCAACGGGACCGACTGGGTCGGTATCTGGCAGAACCCCGAAACTCCGCTGCAGGACACCGCCTGGCAGCCGGTGGCGTATGACCTCGCGGCCGTGGAGGGTGGAGACTCGCTGACGCTCCGCTGGGGCATGGGACCCTGTTTCGGCGTGGACGCCTACAGCGGCTGGAACCTGGATGACATCGAGCTGTGCGGCGTGCGCCGGGATGCCCTGCGCGTAACGCCCGAGTCCGACTGGGCGTCGCAGGGCTTTGAAGGAGGCGCGTTCGATCCCGGACGCGCGTGTTACGCGATCACCAATTCCGGCGAAGCCGACCTGGCCTGGACCGCCGCGGCGAGCGGTACATGGCTGACCGTCGAGCCGTCCGGCGGATCGCTGGCGGGCGGGGACTCGGTCATGGTGACGGTCTCGGTGAACGCGGCGGCCGGCCTGCTGCCGCCCGGCGTCTATTCGAATGCCGTCGCCTTTTCCAACACGGCATCCGGTGTCGCGCGGACGCGGACCGCGGCGCTGACCGTGCGGGCCATTCCCGGCTCCATCGTCATCCTCGATTCGATCCCGCCTGCAAACGACACGAACCTGCCGTTCGGGTATACGGTTGCGGGCAGCGTGCGCGTCGAGCAGGTCACGCTCACCAATGCCGATGCCGTACACCCGCTGACGGTATCGGCCATTACGGTGCGCCTGAACGGCGGCCTGCCCGTCTTCGAGACGCGGAATAGCCCCGCGATACCGGCGGTCATACCGCCGCTGGGCGTCGTCACGTTTGACGTGGCGTATGCGCCCTCGGCCACCGGGATGCACCAGGCGTCCGTTGCGGTGGCGAGCGACGACCTCGACCAGCCGGAGGTGTCCATGCCGCTTTCGGGCGAGTGCGTTTTGGACACGCTCCGGGTGGATCCGGAAACGCCCTTCGAGAGCCGGGGGCATCCCGGCGGGCCGTTTGTGCCCGTGCACCGGGCGTACGGCGTGATCCACTGGGGCACTGGGGCGGCGCCCTGGCAGGCCTGGAGCACGCAGGCGTGGCTGAGCGTCGAGCCCCCGGACGGCGTCCTGACGGGCGCCTCCAGCGCGGCCGTGACGGCCACGGTCGGAGCCGCCGCGGCCGCCTTGCCGGAAGGCGTATACCGGGACACACTGCGGGTGAGCAACGCGGCGTCGGGCGTGGTCCAGTCGCGGGAGATCGTGCTGACCGTCTCGACCAGCGCGCGCCTGCAGCTGGCCCCGGCCTCGTTCGAGGTGACGAACGTGCTCGGGCAACTCACGGTGCGGAGCCTGTCGGTCGGCAATGCCCCGGACGCGGACGCCGCCCTTGCCTTCGACCTGGAAGCGCGCCAGCTCGGCGCCGCCACGGACATGCCGCTGTCGGCGCCGGGCGGAAGCCCGGCGCCGGACGGAGCGGCGGGGCGCGCGGGCGTCGGATTCGCACGGGCAGCCGGAGTGCCGGGCCGGGCCGGCCGGCTGCTGGTGCGGTTTGATCCCGACCTGGACCGTCCGTTGCGCGCGGCTCAGAGGGCCCCCGTCGGCGCCGGCGTGGTTGAGCGGGAATACGGGCGGGTGCCCGGCCTGTGCCGGGTACGGCTCGAGCCGGGGCAACCGCTCGAGGCGGCGCTCGACGCGTGGCGCCGGGTGCCGGGCGTGCGGTACGCGGAACCGGATGTGGTGCGGCACATCGAGTGGGTCCCGAACGACGCGCGGTTCGGCGAGCTGTGGGGCCTGCACAACACGGGGCAGACGGGCGGCACGCCGGATGCGGACGTGGATGCGCCCGAGGCCTGGAACCTGGAGACCGGGCGCACGAACGTCATCGTGGCGGTCATTGACACCGGCGTGGAGTATGCCCATGAGGACCTGGCCCAGGCCCTGTGGCGCAATCCGGGCGAGATCCCGGGCAACGGCCTGGACGACGACGGGAACGGGTACGTTGACGACGTGTTCGGGATCAATGCCGTGACGGACAGCGGCGATCCGTTGGACGACCACGGCCACGGCACCCACTGTGCCGGAACCCTGGGTGCGCGCGGGAACAACGGCACGGGGGTGGCGGGCGTCTGCTGGGCGGTGCGCATCATGGCCCTGAAGTCGTTTGACGCCGATGGGCACGGCAGTGATTCCGATGCCATCGAGTGCATTGACTTCGCGGTCGGGATGGGCGCGCGCGTAATCAGCGCCTCGTGGGGCGGAGGCGAATACGGCCAGGCGCTCAAGGACGCCATCGAGGCCGCCGGGGCAAGCGGCGTGGTGTTCTGCGCGGCAGCCGGCAACGACGGCGCCAACAACGACCTCCTGCCGCACTATCCCTCGAGCTACGATCTGCCCGGCATCCTGTCGGTCATGGCGACGGATCATCGCGACATGCGGGCCAGTTATTCCTGCTACGGGCCGGTGTCGGTAGACCTTGCCGCGCCGGGCAGCTCGATTCTGAGCTGCCGGCTCGGCGGCGGGTACCGGCTGATGAGCGGTACCTCGATGGCCACGCCGCACGTCGCGGGCGCCTGCGCCCTGCTGCTGGCTGCGCAGCCCGGCCTGAGCGTCGCCCGGCTGCGCGCGGTTATCCTCGATTCCGTGGACGTTCCGGCCGTCCCGCTCTCGTGCGTCTCGGGCGGGCGCCTCAATGTCGCCCGCGCGCTGCGGGTTGCGGGCGGGGCCTGGCTCGATGCGGATCCGACGGGCGCCACCAACGTGGCGCCGGGCGAATCCGTCGCGGTGTCCGTCGCGTTCGATGCCGGCGATTTTCCGCCCGGGCGCTACACGGGCGAACTGGCCCTGTCCGCCAACGACCTGTTCGTGCCCTGGACAAATGTGCCGGCTGTCATGGTCATCCTGCCGGATGCGCTGGGCGTTCAGCCCGCCGCGGGGATCGAGTCGGACGGGCTCCGTGGCGGCCCGTTCGCGCCCGACGGAGCGGTCTACCGGGTAACCAACGCCGGGCCGGGCACGCTGGCCTGGTCGGCGTCTTGGACGCAGGACTGGCTCGCCGTATCGCCCGCCGCCGGCGTCGTGCCGGCGGGCGGCGCCGCCGCCGTGACGGTCACGGTGAACGCGGCGGCGGCGCGCCTGGCGCCCGGCACGTATGCCGACCGCGTGGCGTTCTCGAATGGCGCCAGCGGGGCGGTCGTGCGCCGGAGCGTACGCCTCGAGGTGAGCGCGCGGCCGCCGGACGTCTTCCTCGCGATTCCGCTCGAGTCGGACCCCGGTTGGACGCGCGGGGGCCAATGGGCGTTTGGCCCTCCGCAAGGCCGCGACGGCGACCCGGCGTCCGGGCATACCGGTACCAACGTGTATGGCTACAATCTGGCGGGCGCCTATTCCAACGTCATGCCGGCCTTCTACCTGACGGCCGGCCCATTCGATGCGTCGCGCCACGAAGCGGTCGCCGTGCGGTTCCGGCGCTGGTTGGGTGTCGAGCGCAGCGGCTATGCCCGGGCCACCGTCGAGGCCAGCTCGAACGGAGCCGATTGGGTCACGCTCTGGGAAAATCCGGCTGCCAACCTGCAGGATACCGTCTGGCAACCGGTCTCCTACGACCTCCCGGCTCTCGCGGACGGCTGCCCGACGCTCTACCTGCGCTGGGGCATGGGGCCTAACCAGGCGCTCTACACGTATTCCGGCTGGAATCTGGATGACCTGGAACTGACCGGCCGGCTCATCGAGCCGCTCGGGCTGGCGCCAGCCGCGGCCGTGACGGCCGAAGGCCCGGCGGGCGGCCCGTTTACGCCCGGCGGTCGCGAGTATGGGCTTTCGAATGCCTGCCCCGAGACCATCGAATGGGTGGCCGTGCATGCACAACGCTGGGTGACCGTGACGCCGCCCGGCGGCCGGCTCGCGCCTGGTGCGTCGGCGCGGATCTCGGTCACACTGAACGAGTCGGCGCGCAGCCTGGCCCCGGGCGCGTACGGGGACGAGGTGGTGTTCACCGACCTCATGTCGGGCAAAAGCCGGACCCGCGCCGTGCACCTTACGGTCACGCGGAAGCCCCAGTCCATCGCCTTCCCGGCCATTCCGGACGCGGTCGTGACCAGCCGGGTGGTCCTGGCGGCGGCGGCCTCGTCCTGGCTGCCGGTAACCTACGCGGTGCAGGCCGGTCCCGCGCGCTTGGCGGGCGGCGCGCTCTCGTTTGGCGGCACGGGCCGCGTCCGCGTGGCCGCCGACCAGGCGGGCGATGCGCTCTGGGCGCCGGCCTTGACCGTAGTCCGCGAGTTTACGGTCTGGCCGTTGACGGGTCCGGTGGCGGGCGTCCCGGGCGCCGATTTCGACGGCGACCGCCTGGCCGATCCGGCCGTGTATGATGCGCGCAACGGAGCGTGGTCGGTGCGCCTGTCCTCGTCCGGCTACGCGCTGTACCGGTTTGCGGGATTGCTGGGCGGCCCGGAGTTCGTGTCGGCGGCGGCCGATTACGACGGAGACCGGCTGTGCGACCCGTGTGTCTACCACGAGGCGGGCGGAACCTGGAATGTCCTGCTCTCGGGATCCGGCTACCCGCTTCTGGAGCGGACCGGCTTTTTGGGCGGGCCTGGCTGGGCGCCGGCGCCGTCCGATTTCGAGGGCGATCGCCAGGCCGATTATGCCGTCTACGAGACACGCACCGGGGACTGGATCGCGCGCCTGTCGCGGTCCGGCTACGCCCGGATCCATGTTCCGTGTCTCCTGGGCCGGCCGGGCGGCTGCGCGGTCCCCGCGGATTACGATGGGGACGGCCTGGCGGATCCGGCGGTCTACGAGCGCGGCGACGGGAGCTGGACGGTGGGCGGATCGGCAAGCGGGTATGCTCCGATCCGGTTCCGTGCGCTCCTGGGCGGGCCGGACTGGGCGCCTGTGCCCGCCGATTATGACGGCGACGGCCGGGCCGATCCGGCGGTCCTGAATCCAGTCACCGGCGCCTGGCGCGTGTTGCTGTCGGGCAGCGGGTATCCGCGCCTCGACCTGCCTGCATTTCTCGGCGCCCTGGAACCCGAGAGCGCCCCATGACGCGTACCCTGTGTTACCGCTGCCCGGCGTGCCGCCTGATCCAGGTGCGGGAGGAAGCCGACCTCGCCGGGCCGCAAGCCTGTCCGGGATGCCGGACGCCGGTGTCCATTCCCGCGCCCGACTTGGAGCAGTCCTGCGGTTGCGGCCAGCGTATGCTCGCCTCCCGCGCCATGCTCGGCGAGCTCGTCCAGTGCGCCGAATGCCGCAAGTACATGCTGATCTCCGCCGAGGATGCCGGCCCGGTGCGCGAGCCGGTCTGCATCGGACCGCCGGCCGGCACCGGCCCCGAGCACGAAGCCCCGGTATCCGCGCCGCCCTCGAGGCGCCGGGCCGCCTGGCCGGCGTGGGCGCTGCTGGCGGCCCTGGCGCTGGCCCTGCTGGGCACGGCGGCGCTCTGGCCGGCGGCGCGGCGCCGCATGGAACGCGGGACGCCCAATTCTGCGCGCACCCCGTTGCAGCCCGTCATGCCCGGGGATGCGGAATCCCATGCGGTCGCGCCGCGCTCGCCGCTGAGCGGGGCGCCGCGCCGCGCGCAGCATCCGCTGGACGCCGCGCGGCCGGCCGGCGG
>CAZUYI010000004.1:0-22028 GCA_964624095.1 uncultured Verrucomicrobiota bacterium
GCTGCTGGCGAACATGTCGCTGCTGACCCGCACGGCGCGGATGTACGGATTCCGCAATTTCACGGGGGTACAGGCGGCGCATCCGGGGGCGCTCGAGGGGGCCTTTGTCCTTGATACCCTGATTGACGCGGTGCCGGTGAAAGCGGGACTGGGCGTCTTCGTGGAGGGGTGCCGTATCGCATCGGCCCTAACGTGCGCCGGCGACAACGTCCTGGTCGGCTTGCCGCCGCAGGCGCCGAGCCTGGCGCTGCGGCGCGGGGTGGGGCTCGTCTGCCTGCCGATCGGCCGCACGCGCTGGGCGGCGGTGGTGTTCGGCATGGAGGACGATTTCAAGGGGGAGGATTCCGGGAGGGGCGGGGGAGGGTGTCGGTTCCTGAACGAGCCCATCGAGCGCTGGCTGGATGCCCATGCCGTGCCGGCCGCCGCTCTCTGGGGGCCCGGCGTACCGCGGAGCCTGTGGCATGCCCGGCTCTGGCAGGCGGGCAGCCTGGCCGCCGTCCTCGAGGCGGCGCGCTGGATTCAGGCGCCGTCCGGGCCGCCCGGCGCGGCCTGGCGCCGCGGCCCGCGGCTGGCGATGGCCGATCTTCTGCGCCTGGTCCATCACGGGCGCCTGATCGAAGGCCGGCGCGATATCCGGCGCCGCGTTGAACTCTGCCAACTCCGCGAGCGGCTGGCGGCGGACGACGCGTTGTCGGCCGAGGCGGTCGTGGCCCGGATTCGCGATCCCGCCGAGGCGGAGTCCGCGCTGGCCCAGGCCGTGTCGGCGGGCGCGGCGCCCGGCGCCGCCCCGCTGTTCCGCGCGCGGGCGCTGGAGCTGGCCCGCCGGATTGCCGCGGCCCACGCGCTGCCAGACGCCGTGCTGCGGCGGCACGGGTTCCCGGGAGCCGAGTCACTCAGCCAAGCCGTCCTCGACCGGGTCTCGGACGCTCTGGCGCCCGCCTCGGATTCGGCGCCGCCGGCCTGTCCGGCCGTGATCCAGCAGGACCAGGTGGTCTGGGTGACCACGCCCGTGCGGCTCGATTTTGCCGGGGGCTGGTCGGACACTCCGCCCTACTGCCTCGAGCGCGGCGGCACGGTCTTGAACGCGGCCATCACGCTGAACGGGCAATACCCCGTGCAGGTGATGGCTAAGCTCAACAACGACCGGTGCATTCGCCTGGCGAGCATTGACCTCGGCAGCCGCCGCGAGCTCCGCACGGCCGCCGACGTGCTCGACCACGACGATCCGCGCGACTGGGCCGCGCTGCCCAAGGCGGCCCTGGTGCTCACTGGCATAGCCCCCGCGCGGCCCGACCAGTCCCTGGCGCGCCGGCTGGACCAGCTGGGCGGCGGCCTGGATCTGACCCTCTTTTCAGCCGTCCCAAAGGGCTCCGGGCTGGGCACCAGCTCGATCCTGGGCGCCGCCGTGCTGGCCTGTCTGCGGCGCATCCGGGGCGAGCCGGCGGGAGCCGACCGGCTGACCGCGCTCACCAGCGTGCTCGAGCAGCGCATGCGGACCGGCGGCGGCTGGCAGGACCAGGTGGGCGGCATCGTGCCGGGTGTCAAGCTGATTCGCACGCAGCCGGGCCCCGAGCAGACGCCCAGCCTGCACTGGATCGTCTTCAACATGGCGCGGGGCGGGGTGTTTGACGGGCGGCTGCTGCTGTATTTTACCGGCCAGAAGCGCATGGCGCGCGACATCCTGCACAACGTCGTGCGCCGGTACCTGGCGCGCGATCCCGGCATCCTGCGCATCCTGGAGGAGATCAAGGCGTTGCCGGCGCGCATGAAGGAAGCGCTCGACGCCCAGCAGCCCGACGCCTTTGCGCGGCTGCTGGACCGGTACTGGGATCTCAAGAAGCAGATGGACGCCGGGTCCACGAATCCGTGCATCGAGGCCCTGCTGCGCGCCGTGCAGCCCTGGACCCTGGGCCGCTGCCTGGCCGGAGCCGGCGGCGGCGGGTTCGTGCTGTTCGTGGCCCGCGATCCGAAGGCCGCCCTCGTCATCCGCCGCCGGCTCGAGGCGCATCCGCCCCATCCGCAAGCCCGGTTTTTCGAGTTTGCCGTGGATTCCAAAGGACTGGACATCACCGTGCTGTAAGCTGGCGGCCTGCCGCTTCCATGCCGCGGGGCGACTCCTCCGTCTTGTGTGTGACATGCGAACAGGTCCGGCTCCCGCCGCACACCCCGGCAGGGATGCTTCGCTTGGCGGGCGCGTCTGGCCTGACGCGCCGACCCAGTCCAAAACAACATCATGGCTTGACTCAAAATGGACACTGACGTATGAGTCAGGCAGCCAGTGTCGCTTCGCTCCGACAGGTGCGACCAGCCCAGTGGGCGCTCTGCTGAATCCCGCTCTCTTACGGAAAGT
This sequence comes from uncultured Verrucomicrobiota bacterium, assembly GCA_964624095.1. Classification (GTDB taxonomy): domain Bacteria; phylum Verrucomicrobiota; class Kiritimatiellia; order JAAZAB01; family JAAZAB01; genus CAZEVX01. The sequence continues at coordinate 2,351 of CAZUYI010000004.1, forward strand.
ATGTGACCGGCTGAACCGCGGCGAAAAACTGCCGCCTCAACCCGTGAATTGCCTTTAGACCATTGTGTTTGTCGAACGGTGGTATCGAACCGTATCCTAGAGCGAACTCGAAGGAGAACGCGGTCCCGCCCGGAACGTCTCGCCGGCGAGTGGCGATTGCTCGATGGCTCCTACAGGGCCCGCGCGGCGCACACAGTGTCCATGGATTTGACATGCGGAACGCACGTACAACCCGCGGAAATGACGGTCTGCGCCTGGCCGGCTACGCGGCGCCGGTAATGCTGGCGGGCGTTGTCTACGCGTTGGCGTTCTACCCGGCGATCATGACCTATGATTCGCTCTACCAGTGGCAGCAGCTCGTGACTCAGCGGTTCGATGACTGGCATCCGATCCTCTCCACTCTCCTGATGGGGGCGTTGCGCCCTGTCTGGGAGTCGCCGGCCGCCGCGGTCCTGCTCCAGGTGGCGGCCCTGGGCCTTGCGGCCGGCTGGGGCTTTGCGCTCATGGAAAGCCTGGGCGCGCCGCGCCCGCTCGTGTGGGGCGCCTGCCTGCTGCTGGCCGCCTCGCCCGTGACCGGCATGCTTACGGTCACGCTCTGGAAGGATATCCCCTACGGCATTGCCCTGCTGGCGGTAACCCTGGCGGTCGCGCGCGTCGTCATATCGGACGGTCGCTGGCTCGACACCCGCCTCCATGCCTGGGGGCTGGGCCTGCTGCTGGCTGCCTGTCTTTTACTGCGCCACAATGGCGCCGCGGCGGCGCTGGGCACGCCGCTCGTCCTGGCGGCCGCCTATCCGCGCCAGCGGTGGGCGCTCCTGCAGGTCGTGCTGGCGGGTAGCCTGCTGGCGGCGACCGTGGCGGGGCCGATGTCGTGGGCGCTCAAGGTCCGCCCGCGTACGCAGGTGAGCCTGGGTGACGGCTTCCAGTTGCGGTTCTTTGCGGTCACGGCCCATGTGGCCGCCCACGTGGCCGCCGGGACGCCCTTGCGCGACGCGGAACGCGACTACCTGGGCACGCTCAAGCCGCTCGATCCACCCTGGTTCTACCGGGCCTCCTGCGACGACGCCACGCTGCGCCTAAACCAGTTTGACTGGGGTCCGGTCCTCCGCCATCCCGGCGGTCTGTGGCGCTGCGGCGTCGCGCTGGCTTGGCGCCGGCCCGGCATTACGCTTCGGCATGTACTCGACCACAGCGCCCTGGTCTGGACATGGCGCCAACCGCCGGGGACTGTCCACGCGGCACTGTATCGAGCGCCCGGTTGCACGCCGGCTGTCATCTATATTAAGCCGAAGGGCCTGGTGCCTGGCCTCGAGCAGGCGCCCCTCTGGCCGCAGCTCACGGAGTGGCTGGCCGGCTGGGTTTTTAGACTGCAGGACAAAGCCTGGCCGATCTGGCAGAGTGCGATCTACCTGTACCTGGTCGTGGCCGGCACGACCTGGGCGGCCCTCCGGTCCCATGCCCCTCGCGTGTGGCTCGTGGCCGCCCCGCTCCTGTTCCATAGCATCCTGCTGGTCTTTGTCATGACCGCGCCCCAGTCGCGTTTCCAGTACCCGGCCTACCTGGTGGCCCACGTGTTCTGGCCGGGCCTGTTGGCCGGACGCTTTCCCGCCGCGGCGGAACGGGAGAACAGCCCATGACCGGCCTGACCGGCCAGTTCAAGCGGCAGTTGCCGCGCAACGCCCTGGGCCAGGTGCTGGCGTTTGGCGTCCAGGTCGGCGTCGGCATCTGGCTGGTGCCGTACCTGATCCGGAACCTGGGCATGGCGGCCTACGGCCTGATCCCGCTGGCCGGGCTGTTGACGGGATACGTCAGCCTGGTCTCCTACAGCATTGCCGGCGCGGTCAGCCGATTCCTGACCCTGGCCCTCCAGCGGGAGGAGCACGAGGAAGCCAACCGGATCTTCAGCACGGCGTTTTTCACCTACGTGGGCATCGGCGTGCTGCAAGGGCCCGTGTTCCTGCTGGTCCTGGCCTACGCCGACCGGCTGATCGCCATTCCGCCGGCGCTGTACCGGGACGCGCTGCTGCTGCTGGCCTGCAGTGCGGCGGCCTTCACGGTGGACCTTGTGGGGAGCGTGTTCGGCGTGCCGCTCTACGCCCGCAACCGACTGGACCTGGCGCGCGGCGTGGACATCGGGCGCCAGGTGTTGCGGGCCGCGGGCATAGCCGTCCTGTTCCTGGCGGCCAGCCCGGCGCTCCGCTACGTGGGATACGTGGACCTGTGTCTCAGTCTGCTCGGGTGCGCCACGCAGGCCTGGCTGGCCCGGCGCCTGGCGCCGACCCTGCGCCTGGGGGTACGTCATTACGACCGCCGGAAAATCCGGCCGCTGCTGGGCATGGGCGGATGGCTCTTGATCAACAATATCGGGTCGTTCCTCTTCCTGCGGATGGACGTCTGGGTGTGCAGCCGGTTTCTCGGCGCGGAGGCAGCCGGCGAATACGCCGCCATCCAGCAATGGACGCTGCTCATTCGGCACGGGGGCATGATCATCTCGACCCTGGTTGCGCCGATGCTGCTGATCTACTACGCCCGCGGGGATCAGGCTCGCGTCGTGCGGCTCAGTTGCGCGGCGGTGCGTCTCCTCTCGCTGGGCAGCGCGGTGCCCATTGCCCTCTTGAGCGTGGGCAGCGCGCCGCTGCTGCGCCTGTGGCTGGGCGCCGAGTATGAGCGCCTGGCGCCGCTCATGGCGCTCACACTGCTGCCCCTGTCGGTCAACGTAGGCGCGCTGCCGCTCTTTCATATTCCCCTCGCGCTCAATCGCGTGCGGCTGCCGGCGCTCATGACCCTGGGCATGGGCCTGGCCAACGTGGCGCTGGCTCTGGTGTGGGTCCGCGGGTTGGGTGGTGGGCTCTTGGCGGTCGCCGCGGTCGGAGCCGTGGTCTTGACGGCCAAAAATGCGCTCTTTACCCCGCTCTATGCCGCCCATATCCTGCAGGTGCCGTGGCCTACGTTCATGCGGCCTATGCGGGCGGCCCTGGCCCTGCTCGCCGGGCTGTTGGCGGTGGGCGCGGCGGCGCTTGCCGCCGGCGCCGGCGGGGGATGGCTCAGCATGGTGGTGCTTGGCACGGGGCTGGGCATGGCCGGCGCGGCGGTTGCCTGGCGCCTGCTCCCTGCCGGGGACCGGCGCCTGCTCGTGGAGTTGGCGCCGGGCGGGGTGGGGCGCCACCTGGCGCGGTGGATGGACGACGCATGAGCGCGCGCGACTGGATAGATCTGGCGAACGGCCCGGTGCGGCACGGCGTCTGCTCCGGTTGCGGCGTGTGCGCGGGCGTCTGCCCGCACGGCGCGCTCGCCATGTGTCTCGGCGAACTCGGCGAGTACCGGCCGGCCCTGGCGGGCGTCTGCCGGGCCTGCGGCAGGTGCGCGGCCGTCTGCCCGTTCGCCGACGGTGCGGCCGACGAAACGGCCCTGGGCCGGGCGCTCTATGCCGGCGCGCCCGGTGTCCGGCACACGGCCGCAACGGGGTATGTCCTGGACACCTTTCGTGGAGCCGTGTCCGACCCGCGGGCGCGCCAGGCCAGCGCCTCGGGCGGGCTGGCCACCTGGCTGCTGCAGGGCCTGCTGGCCGACGGAACCGTCCAGGCCGTGCTGGCGGTGACGCCGGTGGACGAGCCCGGCCGGCTGTTTGCCTACACCGTGTGCCGCGAGGCAGCCGAGCTCGAGCGCGCCCGCGGATCCTGCTACTACCCCGTGACGCTCGATGCCGCGCTCGCGGAGGTGGCGCGGACGCCGGGCCGCTACGCCCTGGTGGGGCTGCCGTGCGTCTGCCGGGCGGTGCGCCTGGCCCAGCGGCAGTCGGCCCTGCTGCGCGAACGCCTGGCCTGCGTGATCGGCCTGGTCTGCGGCCAGATGAAGAGTCGGGGCTTTACCGAGTATGTCTGCGCGCTGGCCGGCGGCGATCCGCGGACGCTCGCGCGAGTCCGGTTCCGCTTCAAGGACGGGCGCCGCCCGGCGTCCGATTTCGGGTTCCGCTTCGGGTGGCGCGGGGCGGACGGCCGCGACCAGGAGGCCGTCTATTTCCGGTCGGAGGGCATCCACCGAGTCTGGTCCGACCGCCTGTTCACGCCCCTGGCCTGCCTGGTCTGCGACGACGTCTTTGCCGAGTGCGCCGATGCCGTGTTCATGGATGCCTGGCTGCCCGGCCTTAGCGGAGACCCGCGCGGGCACAGCCTGGCGCTCGTGCGGGATGCCCGCCTGCTGCCGCGCTTCGCGAAGGCCGCGGCCCGGCCGGGTCCGGTTGCACTCGAGCGTATCGGGCTGCGCGACGTCATCCGCTCGCAGCAGGGCGTGCTGCTCTCCAAGCGCGGCGGCGTGCGCGAGCGGCTGGCCCTGTTTCGGCGCGAAGGCCGGCCCGTGCCCGCCCGGCGCTGGGGCCCCGCGCCGCTGCCGGCCCCGCCGGGCCTGCGCGCGGTCCTGGCGGCCGAATGCCGCCTGGCGCTGGCATCCGGGCCGGCTTGGCGCCGGGCGGGCGGGCAGCGTGCCGCCTTCGAGGCCGCCCTGCGCCCGCTGCAGTGCGCGCTCGATAACGCCCGGCGCCGCCAGCGCCGGTGGCGCCTGGCCTCCGCGGTGTTGCGGCGCCTGGGCGTCTTCGACCGCTGGTCGGGCCTGCGGGAGGTGCGATGAACACCGTGGGCTTGCCCGACGCCACCCGGGGCCGGCCGCTTGGGCCGGCGCCTCATTTCCTGCTGATCGGCAATGGGCCTTACAGCAACCGGGGCTGCGAGGCGATCGTACGCGGCACGATGGTCATCCTCCGCGCGGCCTTCGGCGCCGGCGTGCGCGTGACCGTCGCGTCCTTCGGCGCGCCGGCGCGCCTGGCGCGCCAGGCGGCGGACGAGACCGATCCTGGCATTGCCCACCTCGCCCTCGGCCCGGCCATTCCGCCGCGGGGCTCGCCGGCCTGGTGGATTCGACAGTTCCGCCTGCTCGGCCCGCCCTACGGCGACCGGCAGTACCGGCCGAGCCCGCGCCCGTTTCCGCGCCTGGCGCGGGCGCTGGGCTCCGCAATGGCCGCGCTCGAGATCGGGGGCGACAATTACTCGCTCGACTACGGCTGGCCGGAACCCTACCTGGCCCTGGACCGGTACGTGCAGCGGCGCGGCGTGCCGGTCGTGCTCTGGGGCGCGTCGGTCGGGCCGTTCGATGCGGCGCCCCCGCCCGCCCAGGCGCGCCTGGCGCGGCACCTGGCCGCGCTGCGCGCCGTCTTTGTTCGGGAATCGCTCAGCCGGGACTACGTGGCGCGTTGGGCCCGCGTCGAGCCGGTCTTCATGGCCGATCCCGCCTTCCTCATGCCGCCGGCCCCGGTGGACGCCCGGCGCCTCGGCCTGGCGTTGCCGGCGGATGCCATCGGCGTCAACCTCAGCCCCCTGATGGCCCGCTACGCCGCCGCCGGCGATCTCCGGCGCTGGACGGAGGCCGGCGCCGCCTTCCTCTCGCACCTGCGCGCGGCGACCGGGCGGCCCATTCTGCTCGTGCCCCACGTCGGCGCGGACGACGAGCGGAACGACGACGGCGCGTTCCTGCGGTGCGTGCGGGCGCGGCTCGGAGCGCCGGCCGACGTGGTTTGCGTGCCGGACACGCTGACGGCCCCCGAACTGAAAACCGTGATCGCCTCCTGCGCGGTATTCGCCGGCGCGCGCGCGCACGCCACGATCGCCGCGCTGTCCAGCGGCGTGCCCACGGTGAGCTTTGCCTACAGCGTGAAGGCGCTGGGCATCCAGGCCGACGTGCTCGGATCCCGTGCCTGCTGCGTGGCGCCCGCCGAGTGGACCGCGCCCGAGTCGGTGGCGGACCGTGTCCGGACCGTGCTGGCGGACGCGCCCGCCGTCCGGGCCGCCCTGCGGCGCGCGCTGCCGGCCGTCCGGGCGCGAGCCCTGGCCGCCGGTCCGCGCCTGCGGGACGTGCTGGGATGGACCCGCGACCCGGGCGGGCATGGCGACGGCGGCGCCCCGCGAGAGGAGCCCCCATGACCGTTGACGTGCTGGTGACCAGTTACGGCCGACCCGACGCCCTCGAGCGCTGCCTGGACTCGCTCCGGGCGCAGACCCGTGCGCCCGACACCGTGGTCGTGGTCGCGCGGGACTCGGACGCCGATACCCGAACGCGCCTGGCCGCCTGGTCGGCGCGCCATCCGGCCGTGCCGCTGGCGCCCGTGACGGTGTCGCGCCCGGGCGTGCTCGCCGCCAACAACGCCGCGTATCCCTTTCTGCGCAGCGCCGTCGTCGCGTTCCTGGACGACGACAGCACCGCGCCGCCCGCCTGGCTTGCCACCCTGCTGCGCCACTACGAGGACCCGTCGGTCGGCGCGGTGGGCGGCCGCATCCGCAATTACCGCGACGGCCGGCTGTTGTATGCCGGCCGGCGGCTGCCGGGGCGGCCGAACACCGTGGACCGCCGGGGCCGTATCGTCCCGGGCCAGATGTACCCGTTTTCCGGCGTATGGGAAACGGACTCCCTGGCGGGCGGCAACATGAGTTTCCGGCGCGCGCTTTTGCCGCCGTGCGACGAAACCCTGCGGGGCGACGGCTACCGGTACGAGCTGGATTTATGCCTCCAGGTCAAGGCCGCCGGCCACCGGGTGCTGATGGACGGCGAGGCCGTGAACGACCACTGGTCGGCGCCGCGCCCGGGCGCCGTGCCGCGCGGCGACGACGCCCGGGGCCGGTGTGACGCCCGGTTCAACGAGGCCTACGTGTTGGCCAAGCACGGGGTCGGCACTGCCTGGCTGGTCCTGCGCGCCCTGGCGCAACAGATGCCGCGCGACGTGGCGGGCCGCTGCGTCGGACGCCCCATCCGGCCGTGGGCCTGTGCGCGCGCCTGGTTCCGCGGCCTGGCGCAGGGCCGGGCCGCCGCCCGGTCCCGCGCACGCGGAGGCCGGGCCGGGGGGAGGCCGTCGTGACGCCGCGCGTGGGAAGCTGGCTGCCCTGGTATGGCGTGTCGCTGCCCGTCGTGATGGCAGGCTATGTCCTGACCGCGCCGGCGGGGACCGCCGCGGCGGCCTGGCCGCTGGCCCTGGCGCTGTGGACCCTGGTGGCGCTGGCGTTCCGGATTCTTTGTCCAGTTCGCGGCGGGCGCGGTGTCGCGCTGGCCGCGGTGCCGTTCCTACTTTCGCTGGCGGTCTCAAGCCTGGTCGTGGCCGAGATGCGCCGCGCCTTCGGCACGCCGTGGGCGGGCAGCGACGACATCTTTTACCTCGGCGAGGCGGACCGGGTGGTCCAGTCGCTCACCGCCTCCGGCTGGAACCTGAAGGACACCTGGCTGGAACTGGGCGAGCGGGACCGCGGCGCCTGGACGCTCAACGGCTGGCCGTTTCTGCTGGGGACCACGGTGGCCTGGATCTCGGCGAATCCCGATCCCGCCCTCGTGCATGCGGTGGCGCTGCTCCTGAACGCGGCCTGCCTCGCCCTGGTGCTGGCCCTGCTGCTACACGTGCTCGAGGCGCCGGCCGCGGCGCCCCCGGGACGGGTGCTGGCCGTCTACCTGATGCTCGCCTTCGAACCGCTGGTGTATGCCGGGCAGTGTCTCAAGGAATCCCTCCTGCAAGCGTCCCTCATGCTGTCGTTCGTGGCGGTCTTCCGGCTGGCCGAGGCCGTGCGGCCGCGCTGGATCGTCCTGGGGGCGCTGGGCCTGCTGGGCGTGCTCACCAACCGCGTGGCCTACGTGCCGCTGCTCATGCTGGTCTTCTACTGGCACTTCATGGATCGCCTGCGATTCTGGCTGGTGCTGAAACTGGCCCTCGGGCTCGGCATCGCCGCCCTGGCCATGGGCGCCATCCTGAGTTTTGCCATCCGCGAGCTCACGGTGGCCGACTTCCTGACCGGCTTCCGGCTGGAGGCCGAGCCGGGCCTCGGCATGACAATCTATTCGCTCCCCTATGTCGGCCCGTTCCTGTATTATGCTCTCGCGCCGCTGCCCGTGCCGCCTTGGGAATGGATGGACACCGTGCGCACAGGGACCGTAATGCTCCGCAGTCTCGGGTCCGTCGCCTGGACCCTCTTGGCGGGCTACGTGATGTTTCACATCGGCGTCGACCGGCGATTGCTGCGGCACCCGGTGTTCGCCGCCGCCCTGATCATGGCCGCCAGCCTGCTCGCCGCCACCGTCGTGCGCGCGGACGACCCGCGCTACAAGCAGCCGTCCAATTTTTACCTGGCCATCCTGCTGGCCCTCGCCTGGTCCCATGCCCGCCTGCGGCGCGCGGCCCCGTGCGGCGGGCGGGCGCAGCCCGGCGGGGAGCCGCCGTCATGAACGTCACCCTGTACCAGCGGTGCCCCCTGCCGGGCTGCCACAGCATCGAACGGATCGCGGACACGCTGGTCCGCGCGATGCCGCCTGGCATCACCGTGCGCGTGGCGCGCTCGCGGTATCCCAGCCGCGGCGCCTGGCCGCGTCTCTATAACCTGCTCGAGGCGATGGGACGCCAGGGCGACGTCAATCATATTGCCGGCGACGTCCATTACCTGGCACTGGGCTTGAGCCGGCGCCGGACGCTGCTCACGATCCACGACTGCGTTCAGTTGCGGCGGGTGGCCGGGCTGCGCCGCTGGTTGCTTTGGCTGTTCTGGTTCCGGCTCCCGGCGTGGCGCTGTGCCCGGCTCGTCGCGATTTCCGAGGCGACCCGCCGCGAGGTGTGTGCGCGCCTCTCGCGGGCGCCGGAGACGGTGACCGTGATACCCGATCCCTTGCCCGAGGGCTATGTCCCGTGCCCGCGCCCGTTCCGCTCGGACTGTCCGGTCCTGCTCCAGGTCCGCACGACGCCGCACAAGAACCTGGAGCGGGTGGCCGAGGCCCTGGTTGGAATCCCGTGCCGGCTGCGGATCGTCGGACGCCCGGACGCGTCCCAGCAGGCGGTGCTGGAGCGCTGTCGAATCGCCTATTCCGCCGCGGCGGACCTGTCCGACGCGGAGATGCTCGAGGAATACCGGCGTTGTGACGCCGTGCTGATGGTCTCCACCTACGAGGGATTCGGCATGCCGATCATCGAGGGGCAGGCCGTCGGCCGGCCGGTCATCGCCGGCAACGTCTGTTCCATGCCGGAGGTGGCCGGGGGCGCCGCCTGCCTGGTGGATCCCTTCGACGTGGCCGGCATTCGGGCGGGCGTCCTGCGGGTGACCCGGGACGAGGCGTATCGCGCGTCCTTGATCGAACGCGGGTACGCCAATGTCGAGCGGTTCCGCCCCGAGCGCATTGCGCGCCAGTATGCCGCGCTGTACGAGGAGATGCTCCGCTCATGAAGCCCGCGCCGGCCGAGTCCGCCCTGACGGTGTTGCACACGCTCGAAAGCCTGCGCGCCAACTATGGCGGTACGGTGCGCTCAGTCGGCGCCCTCGCCGTCCACCTGGCGCGGCTGGGCCTTCGCATCCATATCCTGGCCACCGATACCGGGCCGCGGGATGGGGCGTGGCTGGCGCCGGAGGCCGACGGTGTGACGGTGCACCGGGTTCCGACCTGGTACTGGCGGCGCGGGCGCGTGTTGTGGGCGCCGGCCTTCGGGCGCGGGCTCGCGGCGCTCTGCCGCGCGGCCGCCGGTCCGTTGGTGATCCACGAGCACGGCGTCTGGCGGCACACCTGCCACGACACGGCCCGGCTGGCCCGCCGGCGCGGCATCCCGCGGATCGTGAGTCCGCGCGGCTCGCTGACCCGTTGGGCGCTGGGCTACAAGGCGTGGAAAAAACGCCTGGCCTGGACCGCTTATCAGCGGGCCGACCTCGCCGGCGCGCGGGCGGTGCATGCGACCGCGGAGGAGGAGGCCGACGATCTGCGGGCGCTGGGCGTGGACGTCCCGATCGCCGTGGTCCCGAATGGCGTCGAACAGGCGCCGCCCGGCCCGGCGCTGGCGAGCCGGGCGCAGACGGTGTTGTTTCTCTCGCGGATCAGCCCCAAGAAAGGGCTGCTCGACTGGGTGGCGGCCTGGGCCCGGGTGCGGCCGCCCGGCTGGCGCTGCGTCGTGGCGGGGCCGGACGAAGAAGGGCATCGCGCGGCCGTCGAGCGTGCGGTGGCGCAGGCCGGGTTGCAGGACGTCTTTTCATTTTACGGGCCCGCCTCGGACGATCGCAAATGGGAACTGTATCATGCCGCCCAGCTCTTCGTGCTGCCGACCCACAGCGAAAACTTCGGCATCGTGGTGGCCGAGGCGCTGGCCGCCGGCGTACCCGTGATCACCACCCGGGGCGCGCCCTGGCGGGAACTCGAAACCCATCGCTGCGGCTGGTGGTGCGAGCGGGAGCCTGACGCCCTGGCCGTGGCGCTGCGCGAGGCCGTGGCGCTCTCCGGCGCGGACCGGGCGGAGATGGGGCGGCGGGGCCGTGCGCTGGTCGAGGCACGCTATGGCTGGCCGCCGATTGCCGCCCGCCTGGCCGCCGTCTACGAGTGGATGCTGGCCGGCGGCGCGCCGCCGCCCGACGTGCGGCTGGGCGGCGCGCCCGGCGCCGCCGCGCCGCCGGGCGCGGAACCGGAGCCCGAGCCGACATCCGCGCCAGGCCACGAGGCATAAGCCGATGCGCGTACTGCTGGTCAACCGGTTTTTCGGCGAGACGCCGGCCCCGACTGGCCGGCTGGCCGGCGACGTGGCCGCCGCGCTCGCCGCGCGGGGGACGCCTGAATCCGGGCACGCGGTGCCTCGTGGCACCCGACCCGGGCGGGCTCCGGGTGGGTGTGCTGGGCGCCACCAGTGAACGCGTTGGCGCGCCTGGCGGTGGAGGCTCCGTGCGGGGCCGGAGGGCCGGCGTCGCTGTTCCGGTGTCGCCGGATCCTGATATGCCGTTCGGAGGGCGACAGCCGCCGTCTGACGGCCTCCGCGGCGCAAGGGAACGTGTTTCTGCCCCTGCCGGTATCGGATCGGAGCGGATCGTCGGCCTTCTTTGACCTGATCCTGGCGAATGCCGTCAAGCTGCCGGCGCCGGCGGGTTCGTGCTCTTCGTGGTCCGCGATCCTGAGGCCGCCCTCGCCATTCGCCGCCGGCTCGACGCGCAACCGCCCCACCCGCAAGCCCGGTTCTTCGACTTTACCGTGGATTCCAAAGGGCTGGACATCGCCGTGCTGTGACGGCGGATCAATCCACAGGCGGGCTTATGGCAGGCCGCTGGATACGCGGGGCGCCCCTTTCGGGAGGCCAGTCCGGGGCATCCTGCCCGTTACGTAGCGCGGCCGCGGAGTGCAGCCACCATTCCGCTGTGGCACGGATCCCTTCTTCAAAAGAATAGGGCAAGTCCCCGCACACGTTCCGCGTTGCACGTAAGTCGAACTGGTACTCCGTAAGAATGTTCCTGAGACGGAAGCTGTTGAAGGAAACTCGAGACAAGCCGAGACGGTTGGCAAGGTCTCCGACCCGCGCTAACTGGCGGACCACGAAGAGGGGGAGCGTCGGCACAGGGGGGGCCTTTATGGCGATAGCAAGCCCATTGATATAATCGCGAAGGGAAAGAGGCGTGTAATCTGCCAGATAGAATGTCTTGCGGTGAATGGCCTCCACGGGGGCGCGCAGCAGTTGATGATACTGGAACGCTATGTTGCCGGCATAAGCGTATGATTTATATAGTTTCCCGTGACCACAGTGGAAAAAACGACCCGCATGGATCAATCTCAGCATCGCCTGATAATGGGGACTCATTCCAGGCCCCCACACGGTCGTGGGCCGCGTTAAGCACCATTCCTTTCCACCGCCATCCATCTCGCGGGTGATCCGTTCAGTGTGCATTTTACTTTCGCCATAAAGTGTATCGGGACAATAGTCCGATGAATCAGCCGGGACATGTCCAACACGGCAGACTAATTGCGAGGAGGTTACCAGCACTCGGCGCACCGCCGTGCATTCCTGGACGCAACGCAGCACATTCCGTACGCCTTCGATGTTGGCGGCGTACCCTTGGAGGTCGCGCGTTTCCCGGAGGTCTACACGCGCCGCCAGATGAACCACAAGGTCCGGCTGGACCTCGCTGAATGCATGTCGCAAGGCGCTGAACTCCAGAATATTGCATCTAAGAAACGGCATGCCATTGTCGATCCGGGCGGGCACGACGTCCAGCCCGGCCACGTTCACACCTCGCTGGGCCAGTGTACGGCATACCCAGCGTCCGATGAATCCGGAACTGCCTGTAACCAATACGCGCATACGGTTCAAAAAGCCCCAGAAGCTGTCGGGATCAAGGGATTCTCATTTAAGACCATAGTCCGATAGCGCATGGTGGTCTGGAACCCGTAATGAACGTTAGGCTCGACAGTCCCACGTTTTGACCTGCACTTTACGTTACCCTCCGCTTCCGCGCAACCTCTTTTTCGTCGGTTTTTATCGGGTACGATTTGCCTGCTTCGAATTAACGCGATTACCGGGTTTTTAGCGGGAACGCGAATAGTGGCGAGGAGCAGATTGGCCAGCGCCGTACGACTGACGAAGTCGGAGAGGACCGCGCCGCTGGACGTGCGCAGCCAGCAGCGGGCCTGGTCGCGTACGGTTTCCTTCTTCTGGTAGACCACCGCCTCGGCGGACAGGAAGTCCTGTAACAGCCCTTCTAGATGGCCCATCATGGAAGACCTCCATGTTATGGTAGACGGCAAAGCCGCCAAAGACTATGCTGGCTAGCATAGTCTACTAACGCAAGGAGGTTCGATGAACACGTCCGTGAGTGTCATGCAACGAAGGGTCCGGACACTTCAGGAGGAACTCGGGCGGCTCGGCCCAGTGATGCGCGGCTCGGTGGTCGTGATCGGCACGCGCAACAAACAGCCCTACTTTTCGCTCAACAAGGACAAGCGTACGCGCCTGATCTTTCTGGGTCAGAAGCGCGTCGCGCTCGCCCGGCAGTGCTCGAAGAACTACAAGCGGCTGCTTGCTATCGTGGACAAAATGACTATCCTGAACATGGAATTGATCAAGCGCGATGCCGACCTCTGACGGCGGTCAGCCGACGCTCGGAGCAGACCGAAAACTTCTGACTGACGAGGCAAGATGAAGATGCAGTATCCGCGCTGGGATAGTCCCGTCCGCCTGCCGGCCCTCTTCGAGGCCATCGTGGAGGCCTGGCGGACGCGCTGAAGACGGGCCCCGGGAACTCGCGGCATGCGTGTGCTCTTGGTCAACCGGTTTTTCGGCGAGACGCCGGCCCCGACTGGCCGGCTGGCCGGCGACGTGGCCGCCGCGCTCGCCGCGCGGGGGGCGCACGTGACGGCGCTGGCTTCCGATGCCGTCTACGCGGGCGGGCATGGCCTGCCCGGGCCCGGCGAGGCGGCCGCCGTGCGGCGGCTCTGGACGGGGCCGCGGAACCAGCGGCTGCTCAACTGGGTCCTGTTCTGGATGCAGGCGGCAGGCCGGGTGCTGTTCGGGCGCTGGGACCGGTGCGTGCTCCTGACCGATCCGCCGTTCATGATCGCGCTGGCCGGCCTGGTGCGCCGGCTCCGCGGGCCGCGCCGGGCCGTGTACTGGTGGACCATGGACCTGTATCCCGAGGCGCTCGTGGCGGCCGGGCTGATACCGGCCGGCGGCCGGGCGGACCGCCTGTTGCGGCGCGTCAACGAGTTCGGCCTGCGCGGCTGCGCGGGGATCGTCTGCCTGGGCGAGTGCCAGCGCCGGCGGCTAGCCACGTACCGCGCCTTCGCGCGCCACGCCGAAACCTGCCTGGTCGAGCCGCCGTGGGACGCGCGCCCGATTCGCCGCGTGACGCCGGACGCCAACCGGGTCATCCGCCGGCACGGCTGGACCGGCCGTGCCATTGCCCTCTATGCCGGCAACCTGGGCGAAGGCCACACCTATGCCGACCTGCTCGACGCCGCGCGGACGCTGCACGCGCGGGGTGACAGCGACTGGCTCTTCGTCTTCTGCTGCCGGGGCGCGAAGCGGCCTGCCTTGCAGCGCGAGGCCCAGGGCCTGGCCAACGTGCATGTCATGGACTATGTGCCCGAGACCTTGGTGCCCGATCTCCTCTGGAGCGCCTGTGTCCACCTGATCACCATGGCGGACGGCTGGGAAGGCGTCGTGGTGCCAAGCAAGCTGTTCGGCGCGCTGCAGACCGCCGCCCCGGTCCTGTTCGTCGGGCCGCCGGGCGCCGACACGGCCCTGGAGATCGAACGTCATGGCGCCGGCGTGACGTTGCCGAACGGCTGCGGCGCGCCGCGGCTTATCGCCGCCTTGCGCGAGGTGGAGCGCCGGCCGCCTCGCGAACCGCTGGCGCCGGACGAGGCGGCAGCCGAGCGGGTGGCCCAGTTCATCATGACGTAAACGCGACGCGACCGTCGGATCTCATCCAAGGCCATTGATGTGAGCGCGATCCTGTATATCGCCTTGTTTGCCTATCACCTCGTGCTGCCCGGCTGGCTGGGCGCCCGGCTGCTGGGGCTCCGGCGCGGCCGATGGCCGTTTAGCATCGCAGGCTCTTACAGCCTGGTGGTGCTGAATCTCGTGGCGCTGGAGTGGGTGAGGGCGCCTGCCTGGGTGTTCGCGGCGGCCTTTTCCGTGGAAACCGCCGCCCTGGCGGCGGCGGAATGGAGTCGCTGCCGCCGCGCGAGGCCCGGAGGCGGGCATGGCCCGGCTGCCGGGTTCCGACCTCTGGCTCGGCGCGCGTGGCCCCCGTTGCTGATCGCCTTAGGCGTTCTCCTCTACCTGGCGTGGGCCGGTGCGTATATGGAACTGCCCGCCGACCCGTGCAAGCATCTCGGCCGTGTATGGACCGCTTGGGCGCCCCTGGCGGAAGAAGGGCGGCTGATGCCGCTCGCCCTGCCGGGCACCCAGACCGGATACGACCGCCAGTCGGACCTGCTCGTCCCCGGCCTGCTTTCATTGCTGACCCGGCAAGGAAGCCACTGGTACGTGTTGCAGGCGCTCCTGTGCCGCTGGAGCGGACTGGCGGTCGGCGAACTGCCCGGGCCGTTGACGCTGGCCAATATGCTCGTGTTCTGCTGGACGGTCTATGCCTTTACGCTCTGGCTGTGGGCCGGTCGGCGCTGGCCACGGGGCCGGGTGGTGGCCGTGGCGCTGACGACAGTGCTCCTGACGGCGCTGTGGCTGGGGATCAGCCTCTTTGCCTTCATTCGCTATTATGCCCTAGCTCCCGCCATGATCAATTATGGGATTTTCCTGGCCGTCATGATGTTGAGCCTGGATTACCTGGCGGAACGCCGCTGGCGGCGGCCGGCCGTCTGGCTGGCGCCGCTCTGGGTATGGACCCTACTGGTCACGCACACGCAGGAGGCGGCATTCGCGTTCTTCATGGGGATGGGCGCTTTGCTTGTGCTGGAAACGCGCTTGCCGACGCGGCGCCGGCCCGGGTCCGCGGCGCCAGCCGGGAGGCGGGTCAACTGGAGCAAGGTGCATGTATTCGCGGCGGCGGCCGTGGCGGCGTATGTGCTGCTGGCGCTCGAAGCGCTGGGGAAGCCGGTGGCCGAATTCGCGCCGGGCCTCTTTACGCCGCTCATGGACGCGGCGCCGCGGGCCGGTCCCTGGTATATCCTCTCGCCGCACGGCCAGTTTTACCAGGTCCTGACCGGCTGGGGCGTATTCGTCGGGGTCCTGTTCCTGGTCCATGCCCGCGACTTCGAGTCGTCTCCCTTCTTGCTGGCCGGCATGCTGATGCCGGTGCTGACGGTGTTCAATCCGCTCTCGCTCACGCTGCTGGCGCGCTGGGCGCCTGATGTGCAGGCGCTTTACCGGTTCAGCTACCTCCTGCCCCTGCCCCTGGTTGCCGGGTGGCTGGCCGTTCGGTTCTGGAGCGAGCTGGTTGCGCCGCGAGCCGTCGGATCGCCGGGCGTCGGGCGGCGGATGCGGAGCGCCGTCTGCCTGTTGGGCCTGGCGGGGTTGTTGTTGCCGTGGGAGCCTTTGTTCGGCTGGCGCTCGAACAGCCGGCTGTTTACCCTGCGGCCCATTCCGCCCGCCAACGATCTCCGGCACTGGGGCGACCTGATCGCCGAGCTTCAGGCGCGGCCGGGCGCGCGCATCGTCTCGGATCCCTACACGCGCGTGCTCCTGCGCACGATGAATATTCGCGTGGCCTCCTGGAAGGTGTTCCGGCGCCTGGCCAATACGCCGAATGCGCGGCAGGCCATGCTCCGCGAGCTGGACCCGAATCGTGAGACGCTGCTGGCGGTGAACCGGCGGGTGGGCGCCTTCAGCGCCAATGGGGCGCGCTCGGGGCATTGGACCGGCGATGTGCTCCAGCAGTTCCCGGGCTTCTATCCCGAGTCGCTCCTCGAAAGCATTCGCCGGAATCCACGCCACTATCGACGGCTCTGGGCGCGGGACGGCATCGTGCTCTACGAGATCGTGCGGCCGCCGTGATTTTTTTAACGACAGGCGCAGGTCCGCGCGGTAGGATGGCAGCCGGTGGATGGACCTTTGACGCTCGGCGCCCGCACACCCCATGCCCATCGAAGTGTGGCTCAAATATCCCGCGGCCCTCCTGGCCGGGTTCGCCGTGACCTTCGCGGCGACTCCGCTCGTACGGCGGCTGGCCATCCGCTGGAACGTGGTGGATTGGCCCGATGCCCGGCGGATTCATACCGCGCCGATCCCGCGCGCCGGCGGCGTGGCCGTGTTCCTCGGGTTCCATGCCGCCTGCGCCGTGATCTTCCTGCTCCCCTGGCGGCCCTTCGTCGGCCTGCTCACGATCGCCTGGTGGGGCCGTTTCGCGGCCGTCTCCTCCTTCCTGTTGTTGGTGGGCCTCTGGGATGACGCCCGCGGCATGCGGCCGATGGTGAAGCTGGCCGCCCAGGGCCTGGCGGCCGCCGGCCTCTATGCGCTGGACATCCGCATGGGGCGCGCGGTCTGGATTCAGCTTCCGCCGCTTCTGGATTTCCTCGCCACGCTGGTCTGGGTCCTCGCGATTACCAATGCCTTCAACCTCATTGACGGGCTCGACGGGCTGGCCACGGGATTGGCCGCAATGGGCGCGCTGGGCATGGCCGCCAGCCTCCTGTTCCGGCACCTGCCCGGCGATGTCCTAGTCTGCCTCGGGCTGATCGGCGCCTGCCTGGCCTTCCTGCGCTTCAATTTCCACCCCGCCAGCGTGTTCCTCGGCGACTCGGGCAGCATGTTCCTCGGGCTGCTTCTGGCGACAATCGCCTTGAGCACCGCGTCCAAGGGCACGGCCCTGGCCTCCCTCGGCGTGCCGCTCCTGGCGGTTGGCGTGCCCATGTTCGACGTCCTCCTGGCCGTCTGGCGGCGGTCGGTCCGGCGCCTGTTCCAGGGCGGCGCGGCGCCCGGCGGGCGCCGGGTGATGCAGGCGGATCTCGAGCACCTGCATCACCGGCTCATGCAGGGCGGCGCGTCCCAGAGCCGCGCCGCCACGGCCCTCTACGTGCTGAGCGCCGCCCTGGTCCTCGTCGCCCTCCTGACCCTGATCTTCCAGACGCACGCGCTCGGAATCTTCCTGATCGCCTTCGCCGTCGGCGCCTACGTGGTGGTCAAGCACCTGGCCCGCGTCGAGCTCTGGGACAGCGCGCAGGCCATCCTGACCGGCCTGCGCCGCCCGTCCAGCAAGGTCCTGGCCGTCATCCTCTATCCCGTGAGCGACATGCTCATCCTCGGGCTCGGCTGCTGGGCCGCGGTGTACCTGACCCAGCCGGCGGCCGGCCCGGCGGCCTTCAAGCGCGCCTGGCTTGCCGACATGGCCTGGTGGGGCAGCGTGTCCTTCCTGGCCCTGGTGGCGGCCGGCGCCTACCGCAAGGTCTGGAGCCGTGCGCGCGCCAGCGACATCTGTGGGATCAGCGCCGCACTGTTCCTGAGCCTCGTCTTCAGCCTGGGCCTTGCCGGCCTGCGCGGGCTCACGATCGGCCGGCCGCTCGTCCTGCAGGTCGTGCTGTACGGCGGGCTGGTCATTCCGGCGGTGGCCGGCAGCCGGCTGGTCTTCCGGACGATCCAGGATCTCGTGGCCGTCTCCTCGACGCACCCCATGGTGGCCCGGGCCCGGCCGCTCCGCAATGTGCTGATCTACGGGGCCGGCGTCCGGTGCACCCTCTTTCTCCGGCACCGCAGTTATGCCGCGCCCCGCCTGCACGACGACCGCCGGGTCGTAGGCCTGCTGGACGACGACCCCAACCTGCACGGGCGCCGGGTCTACGGGTTCCCGGTCCTCGGCGGATTGGCCCAGGCGCCCGGGCTCCTGGCCCGGCGCGCGATCCGGGAAATCGTGTTGACCGCCGACCTGGCGCCGGACCGGCGCGCCCGCCTGCTGGACCTGGCGGCCGCGCACGGCGTGCGGCTGGTGGAATGGCGCATGGAGGAACGGGTCCTCAGTCCGGAGCGCGCCGGGCCGCTGGGCGTGCCGGCCGGGAGCGGCGGTTCAACGGGAGTGCCGGTATGCAAGCCGTGACCGTGACCAACCTGGCCAAGCGCTACCGGCTCTATCACCGGCCGCTGGACCGATTCCGGGACTGGCTGCATGGCGGGCGCCGGTCCTATCACCAGGACTTCTTCGCGCTCCGCAACGTGACCTTTGCGGTTCGGCCCGGCGAGACGGTCGGCATCATCGGGCGCAACGGGTCGGGCAAGTCCACGCTGCTGAAACTGATTGCCGGCATCCTGACGCCCACGGAAGGGGCGGTGCGCGTACAGGGGCGCCTCGCGGCGCTGCTCGAGCTGGGCGTCGGGTTCAATCCGGAGCTGACCGGCCTGGAAAACTACTATTTCAGCGGGGCGATCATGGGATTCAGCCGGCGGGAACTGGATGCGCGCCGGGAGGCCGTAACGGCGTTCGCAGACATCGGCGACTACCTCGACCAGCCGGTCAAGACTTACTCCAGCGGCATGTTCGTGCGCCTGGCCTTTGCCGTGGCCGTCACGGTGGACCCGGATATCCTGATCGTGGACGAGGCGCTGGCCGTGGGCGACCTCAATTTCCAGGCCCGCTGTTTCCGGCGCCTCGATGAGTTCCGCGCCGCCGGCAAAACCATCCTGCTCGTCACCCATGCGCTCGACAGTGTGCTGCGCTACGCGTCCCGCGTGCTGCTGCTCGATAAGGGGCGCCTGCTGCTCGACGCCGATCCCAAGGAGGGCGTAGACGCCTATAAGCAGCTCCTGGCCCACTGCTACGATGCCGCGCCCGCCGGGCCGGAACCCGCCGCGCGGCCGGCCGGCGCCAATCCGGACGCGCGCATCTACGGCAACAGCCGCGCCGAGATCACGGACTTTGCCCTCGAAGACGAGCACGGCGCCCCCGTGTCCTTCCTCCAGCATGGACGCCGGTTCCGGGTCCGCATGACGGTCCGGTTCCACGAGGCGGTCCGGGAGCCGATCTTTGCCTTTACCATCAAGGACCTGAAGGGCATGGAAATCACCGGCACCAATACCCATTTCAAGCAGGTGCCCACGGGCGACTGCCGCGCCGGCGAGCGCCGCGAAGTCCGGTTTTCCCAGGTCTGGCCCGGGGCGCCCGGCGCCTATGCCCTCTCGCTGGGCTGCACGGGCTATGAGGGCGATACCATGCTTGTCTATCACCGGCTCTATGATATCCTGCTGTTCGAAAGCGTCTCGGACCGGCCCATGGTCGGCTGGTACGACCTCAACAGCGAGGTCGAGGTGAGCCCGGCCGGCTGACGGCGCCGCGCGGCGCAAGGCCCCGGCGAACGCGGGCCGCAAGGATGGCGACGCATGGCCGTGCTCGATCTCCAGTGGTACCGCGGGCCGGATGCCTATTCCGACGGGCCCGTCGAGGACGAGCTGCTCGACCTCGCCGGACGGCCGGACGCCATGGCGGAC
>CAZUYI010000005.1:0-6988 GCA_964624095.1 uncultured Verrucomicrobiota bacterium
TTGGGACCTGCTCCGGCGCGCGCCGGGCATCCTGGCGGACGACCCGCATCCCGCGCCCACGCGGCGCGCCCGGATCGTCGCCGCCAACCGCCGGCTGCTGCGCGAAATGCGCGCCTTCGAGGACGCGCTTGAGGACGAGTCGGCCGTCGGCCAGGCGGTGCGCGCGCCGCTGCAATACATCCTTGCCCGCGGGCTGGGGGCCGGCAACGAGCAGGCCTATTGCGGCATCCGCGGCTGGCTCTTCTATCGCCCGGACGTCGAGCTGCTGACCGGCCGCGGCTTCCTCGAGCCGGGCCAGATGAAGCGTCGGATCGCCGGCGCCAGCGAGTGGGCCGCCCTGCCGCATCCCGATCCGCGTCCGGCCATTCTCGAGTTCCAACGCCAGCTCCAGGCGCGCGGCATCCGCCTGCTGCTCGTGCCGGTCCCGCCCAAGTCCGCGATCGTGCCGGACCGCTTCTCGCCCGGCGTGCCCGCGGAGGCCGCGCCCCTGCGCAACCTGTCCTGGGACGCCTGGCTCGACAGCCTGCGCGACGCGGGTGTCGCGGTCTTCGATCCCGCCCCCCTCCTGGCGGCAGCCGGGTCGGCGCTCGAGGGCGGCGCCTACCTGGCCACCGACAGCCATTGGCGGCCGGAGGTGTTGCCGGAGCTCGCCCGCGCGCTCGCCGCCCGCATCGCCGGCGAAACCGACCTGCCCCCGCGCCCGCCTGCCGGCTACCGCGCCCGCGAGGCCGGGGTGACGAACCGGGGCGACCTGGCCGTCATGCTGCGCCTGCCGCGCGGCGCCGCGGGGTACCCGCCCGAATCCGCGCGCCTGCGCCCGATAACCACCGCGCACGACGCGGATTGGACGCCCGACCCCGGCGCCGACGTGCTCGTGCTGGGCGACAGTTTCTGCAACATCTACTCGCTCGAGGCCATGGGTTGGGGCGAGAGCGCCGGGCTGATCGAGCAACTCGCCGTCGAGCTCCAGCGCCCGCTCGACGCGCTGGTCGTCAACGACCACGGCGCCTGGGCCACCCGCGCCCGCCTGGCCGCCGAGCTCGCCCGCGGGCGGGACCGGCTGGCCGGCAAGCGCCTGGTGGTCTGGCAGTTCGCCGCCCGCGAGCTGGCGTCCGGGGACTGGAAGCCCGTGCCGCTCGAGCTGGGGACGCCCACGCCGGCGCCCTTCCTCGTGCCGCCCGCGGGCGCCGCCTGGTCCGTGCGCGGCGTGGTCGAGGCCATCGCGCCCGCGCCGCGGCCCGGCACGGTCCCCTACAAGGACCATATCGTCGCGCTCCGCCTCGCGGATATCCGGCAGCCGCCCGAGTCCGAGCCCGCCGGGCAGGCGCTTGTCTCTGTCTTCAGCATGCAGGACAATGTGCGGGCAAGCGCCGCCCGGCTGCGGCCCGGCGATGCCGTCACGCTGCGGCTGCGGCCCTGGTCGGAGGTCGCGCCCCGGCTCGAGGGCATCAACCGCGCCGAGCTGCCCGACGACGACCTCGCCCTCGCCGAGCCCTGCTGGGGCGAGCCGGCGCCGCTTCCGTAGCCGCCGCGTCGGACGAAACGGCACGTCGCACACTGGGCGTATAGTAGGCACCCCCCATGAAAACAACCTTGAGCCTTGTCCTGTTCATCAGCGTCTGCGCGCTGCGCGCGGAGCCCAAGCCGGAACCGCCTCGCATACACCTGGCGGCTGACGGCGAAATCACCGTCACCTGCGCCACGCCCGATGTCACGATCTACTACACCCGTACCGGGGACACGCCGGAACCCACGCCGTGGCATCCGCGGGACAATCCCGGCAGCTGGACATTCCAGTACAAGCCGGGCGAGTATCTCCAGACCAAGATCCCCATCACCTTCAAGGCGATCGCGGTGGACGCGGACGGCACGGCCAGCGAGGTCGCCACGCTGAAGCCCGAGGCCATGATCAAGACCCTGCACTATGCGGATGTCGCGGCGGCGGGATATGACCCCCGCGAGATCAACGAACCCGCGCTGGACACGGAAATTGCCTATCTCACGGCGCACGGGCTCTTTGACAAGATCGCGTACTTCATCAGCAAGGACTTCGGGCATCACATCGGCACGGACCAAACCGATCCCGACAGCCGCCCCTGCATGATTGGCCTGTCGTTTGACGACTGCACCGCCAACGCGCCCTATACCATGAGCCTCCTGAAAGCCCACGACCGGGGGGAGTACCGGCAGCGGGCCACGTTCTTCACTGGGATCGGGGCCTTGGACACGCGGGGGCTTGCCGCCTTGGCCGATGTCAAACGCTGGGCGCAGGACGGGATTGAAATCGGCGACCACGGCTACTCGCTGTGCCGGGGGTATGAAGGCATGGTGTACAACCCCGTGCGCAACAAGGACGCCTGGGGTCACCTGACCCCTCAGGCCCAGTACAACGAATTGTACCGGCAGGACCAGGCGCACGTGGCGCACGGCATCCCGATGAGCGACTGGTTCGCGCCGCACGGGGCTCAAGACGGCAAACCCGGCACGGACGCCATGTGGCAGCCCTATATGTATCCCATCGCGCAGCACCGGCGGTATAACAGGCCGACGGGAGCGCAACCCACCGGGCGCGCCCTCATCGGCACCCATGCCATGAACCTGAACAACATTAATTGCGCCGCGCTGTACTCCATTTCAACCGTCAAGGAAAACCGGTGCGTGGCCTTCATGTACACGCATCACAAGAAGCCCGACCCCGCGCTGGCCGAGCTCCTGGACTATTGCGCAACGAACACTATCCCCGTGCGGCCCTACCGCGAGGTCGTCGCCGCCTTGAATGCCTACTGCACGAAATACATCAACCTGATCAAGCGCAATTTCCAGGTCATCGTCTGGATGGACAAGTACATCCCGCTGACCGACCGCCAGAAGGGCCTCATCCTCTTTGACTGTGCGTATGCGGAGCTCGGCGCCGATTCGGCGCTTTCCCCCGCCCAGATCGTGGCCCATTACCAGGACCAGGGCTATGATGTCGCGTTCTGGACCGACGAGTCGCCGGAAGCGGTTGCGTGCCTGCTGCCAAACGCGGGCGGCCATCCGCTGATGGACCGGGACCCGGTCGCGCTGGATCCCGCCCAGGATTGGCTCGTCTTGAGCCATCCGGACAGCGCGTGGAAGGCGCAACGGCTGGTCACGTATGGGGCGCCCGCTCTCATGGCGTATCGGACCCCCGTCGTGCTGTCGGGAACCACGCCCCCCTCTATCACCGGGGGGGAGCCGCTCGCGTTCGGGAAGGTCTACTGGGCCGCCCACCACTCTGTCACGGGCGATTACAACCACATCCGCATCTATCCCGACAAAACGAACGCCGCTGCTCCCTATATCAACTTCTCGACCGCGGGCGAAGGTCTGACACTCACCACCGTGAACCGCATCCTCGATCAATACGCCGCCCTGGACATCCTCTCGCCCCAGAAGATGCTGCGCCGGGGAACCGACCACAACCCCGCGTCGGACTCGTATCTCCCTCTTATGGTAACCGGCGGGGGTCATTTTGAAGACCTTGCGCCGGGATTCCTCAACAACATCGTCAAGCTGCACGGCGGGTCCCAGATCATCGGCGGACAACTGGGCGGGACGCTGGACGTACGGATCCAGATGCTGTATGCGTGCAACGAGATTGTGGTGTCGAAAGGCAGCCTCACCCGCGGACTGGGTGCGCTGTGCGGCACGCCCTGCCCCTACGCGCTGAAAACGCTCGACTTGTCTCTGAATCGCCTCGACGAGGAAATCCCCGCGACGATCGGGCGATTCGTCCAACTCGTCACTTTGAACCTGTCCGGCAACAGGCTGCACGGGGCGATCCCCGCGGAGATCGGCGCGCTGACTAATCTGGCGACGCTGAACCTGTCCGGCAACGCCCTCACCGCGTACCGGGCGGGGACGATCCACGGCGCCCAGGCCGCATTGAAAACCATCTCGCTGTCACACAATGCCATCCCGAATGACGCCGGGACGCCATCCATAGACCGGATCCTGGCGGATGTGCTGGCGATGGTGCGCCGCACGGGAGTCACCGGCGGGACATTGGCCGTCAACGGCCCGCGCATGGGAACCCCCACGGCCGCGGGGCTGGCCGACATCGCGGCGCTGAAGGCCGCGCCTTACGCGTGGACGGTTTCGCATAACCCATAGCGGAGGCGAGCCGGGCCCCTGACGGAAGAGCGGCCGGCCCCGGCGTTGCCCACACCGACGCCTGCCGCGTTGCCATTAGAAATATATTGCCGCCGGACCCTGATCTGCTATACTCGGTATGTAAACCGGTCTTTGCGCATCTGCGCGCGGTGCGGTGGATTCGGTGGTGTCCTGCCATCCGATAGAACCAGGCGTCCCAACCTTCCAACCGCAGGAGGCTCCCATGAACCGGTCCCCCGCTTGGCTGAAGTCACTCGCGTGGTGCATCCTGCTTGCGGCTGTCGGCGCCGGGCGTGCCCCGGCAGCCCCGCTCCGCGCCCTTTATGTCGACAACAACACGTTGTTTCAGGTCGGAAAGCATGCGCTCACCGGACTGAACTTCAACGTCACAACCGTTTCGAGCGCATCCCTGCTGACCGACACTCTGCTCGCGTCGGTCAACTGGGATGTCGTCGTGATCGAACAATACGGCGGAACTATTCTCGTCGACGCGGCGACGACGCTGAAGGAGTATGTCCAGGACGGCGGAGCCGTCATCCTGAACTATTGGGACATGGATGGCGACGCCGGCGGGTCCTCGCTCACCTCGGCGCCGATCCTGCGGGACACGTTCGGCGTGCAGGCCGCGCTCACCTTTAGCGATCCCCAGAACGTAAACAAATGGCTACACTACCACTCGATCTTCCACACGCCTCACAAGGTCATCGGGCTCTCAACCAGCTCGGTGCCCGTGTGGCTGGACAAAGGCGACCGCATGGAGCCGGGGCCGTCCTATTTTGCCAAGGGGTTGGCGGGCTTCACCCCGGCCCCCCCCGCTTTCCAGGAAGCCGCCATCATCGAGGCCAACTACGGGCGCACGCTCTGCAACGGGTTCCTGTTCGACAACATGAACGTGTCGAACAGCATCAAGCTGCTCCAGAATGAAATTTGGTACGTCGCCCGGCCGCCCACTCCCAACGTGTACCCGAGCCAGGGCGAATACACCGATCGGATCCGCGTGAACTGGACCTGCCGGAACGCCACGCTCTACGAAGTATTCATGTCGACCAATCCGGCCAGCCCGTTTGTCAAGCTGGCTGAGCTGCCCGGAGCCGCCCAGTATTACGACCACACGCCGGTCCTGCCGAACATCCGTTACTACTACACCGTTCGGGCCTCGAACGACTTCGGCACGCGGGGCTTCTCATACGCCCAGACGGGCTGGCGGCGCAGCGCCGAAAACCACGCGGTGGGCGATTACGACGGCGACCGCAAGGCCGATCCGGCCGTCTATGAGCCCGCCACCGGCCGCTGGGCCGTGCGCCTGTCCGGGAACGGCTATGGCCTGCTGCGGACGACACTGAACGGGCTCGGCCCGCCCGGCGCCATGGCCGTCACGGCGGATTACGACGGCGACCGGCGGGCCGACCCGGCCGTCTACCACGCGCCCACCGCCACGTGGCGGTTGCTGCTTTCCGGAGCGGGGTACGCCGCATTCGCCTCGACCCTGGATAACCTCGGCGACTGGTATTTCTACTCCGGCCAGGGCGCCGACATCGACGGGGACCGGTTCGCGGATCCCCTGGTCTACCTGGAACTCGCCGGGCTCTGGCGGTTTGCGATGTCCGGATCGTCCTACCTGATCTACGAATCCATGTTCCGCTTCCTGGGCGGACAGGGCTGGAGCCAGGCCTGGGCCGATTACGACGGCGACGGCACCGCCGACCCCTGCGTCTACAACGAGAACACCGGCACGTGGAAGCTGATGCTCTCGGCCCGCGGCTACGCGCCCATGAGCACCACCCTGGGCGGACTGGGCGGGCTCCGGTTCATCCCCGTCCCGGCCGATTACGACGGGGACCGCCTGGCCGACCCCGCCGTCTGCAATCCGGACAGCGGCGAATGGCGCGTGCTCCTGTCCGGCAGCGGCTACGCGCGGGTCACGGCAGACCTGCCGTTCTAAAGCCGTTGCGCGGCCGCGGCTTTTTCGGCCACGACGATGTCCTGGCCGCTGAGGTACTCGGGGCGGCCGCACCAGGCGCCGTAGCGGATCGGCTCGAGGATCGCCAGCCCGCAGGCGGCATACAGTTCGCGGACACGCGCTTCCTCGTGAGCCACGGCCTTTTCCGGCTCGAAGCGGCTTGCCACCCGGCAGCCGTCGAGGGCATAGGCGAATTCAAACAGCCCGCGGCCTTCCGCCAGCAGGCGGGTCGAATCCGGGTTCAGCAGGAAAAAGGTGTGCAGGCAGCGGCCGCCCCGCTTGAGGACCCGCGCCGATTCCGACAGGTAGCGCGCGAGATCAGCCGGCCGCATGTGCGTGAACACGGAGGTCGTGTAGACGAAATCGAACCCCTCGTCTTCATAGAGAAAGGCGTACTCGGCCGCGCGCATGCCGCGCGGATGATAGGTCCGGTTGCGGACATCGGCCCACTCGAAGTGGAACTGCGGGTGGCGCGGCGTGATGTGGTCGCGGCACCAAACGATGCCCTCCGGCACGATGTCGAAGCCGCAATACGCGCCCTCGGCCGCGAGGTACCCCGTGAGCGCCCGCGCGACCCGCCCGATACCGCACCCGATCTCCAGGACCCGGTGATGCGGCTGGAGTCCGCCCAATTCCCGGAAATAGCGGAGATACTCGGCTCCCACCGCCCGGCCTTGCGGATCCGTGCCGTAGAGGATGGCCTGGCCGAGCGGCGGTACGGGGTCCGACTCCGCGCCGCCATTCCCGGTCCGCCCGGCGTCGGCCCTGAGACGCAGGCGCCGGAGCCACACGCCCCAGCGCGTGGGCAGATATCGCTGGGCCCAGCGGGTCAGTATGCGCAGGCGCACTACAGCCGAACTCCTGCTCGCGTCCGCCGCACGACAGCCAATGTCA
>CAZUYI010000005.1:6998-13095 GCA_964624095.1 uncultured Verrucomicrobiota bacterium
GTCAGGCCGGCGCGGCGGGCCGGGCCGGGCCCGCGCGCCGGTCGCGCACCACGCGGGCGGGCAGGCCGACGGCCACGGCATAGGCCGGCACGTCGCGGGTGACGACCGCGCCCGCGCCGATGATGCTGTGGGCGCCGACCGTAATGCCGTCGAGCACCTTGACCCCGGCGCCGAACCAGCATTTCTCGCCGACCGTGATACCCGCCGAGCGCGAACCCTGCTCCGTGACGGACGCCTCGATGTCCGTGGGCGCGTGGTCCCCGCCGATGAAGTAGCAGTAGGCCGCCACGAGCGTATCGTCTCCGAGCGTCACGCGGCTGCCCGAAAACACTTCGCAGTTGAACCCGATGTTGACCCGGTCCCCGAGCACGATGTCGCCGTTCTTGCAACTCAGGATCGAGTTGCGGCCGAGGAAGACGCCCGACCCGATGGAAATCCCCCCGTTATCGCGCCCCTTGGCGTCGAGCAGGCAATGATCGTCAATAATCGCGTTGTCCCCGATCCGGATCTTGTGCGGGTGCCGCAGCGTGACGCCGACCCCGAACGCCACGCCGCGCCCGCACGCGCCCAGCAGGCGGGGATAGAGCCGGGCGCGCAGCCAGAGCCCCGGCAGGCCCGGCAACCGCGAGCACAGCAGCATGACGGTCTCGTATTTCAGCAGCGCCCAGAACCCGCGCCGCCCGACGATCAGGTCGCAGTAGCGGGCCAGCCGGGACTTGTTCCCGGCGGCCATTTCGCGCTGAATGATGACGCTTTCGGTTTTCATGCCGCACTCCGTCCGGCGTGACGCCACTCTACCCGGCCCGCGCCCGGGAGGCAACCGCGAATGTGTTCCGCCAAGCCGGTCACGGGGCCCGGTCCGGCCGCCGTTTCCACCACAACCCGAGCAGCACGAGCGGCGCGGTCAGGAGCGCCTCGGCGAGCCCCACGACGAGGTTATGCGCCGACCACACGCCCGCCCAATCGGCCTTGGCGGGCGGCGGGATAAAGGCAAACGGCGCGTGGAAGAGGCGGTCGGACACCGGCCAGGCAAGCATCTGGCCGACGGGCGGGGAGCGGTCCACCGTGAGCCAGTCCAGGAGCAGGTGGCTGGCGAGCAGGGCCAGGGCCAGGCCGGCGGACGCCCGCCCGGCGCGGCCCCGTTCCGCGAAACCGACGGCCACGGTCACGCAGCCGACCCACACGAGCGTATGCGTCACGGTCTGGTGATAGCGGTTCAGGTCGCCCGCGGGCAACCCGAAGAGGTAATCCACGTCCGGCGCGTTGGCCAGCAGCACGCAGGCCAGGAGGGAGGGCCAGGCAGCGCCCGCGGCGGCGGCGAGTTTGCGCCCGGCTCGCCACCGCGGGAGGAACCGGGCCAGGCCGACGGCCAGTCCGACCAGGCTGTGAGCGACCGGCGTAGCCATGTCATGACCCTGTCGGCGGCGCACCGGCCGCCACGGCGTCCTCGATCAGGCCGTTGAGCGCGCGGATCACAACGCGGCCCACGAGGCCCAGGCTCCCGGCGCTCAGCCGGTCGAGCGTATCGCCGGGCGTATGCCAATAATCGTTGAGGCCGCGGGCCGAGCCGAACTGGAAATCAATGAGCACGGCGGCCGGGAAGCCGGCATCGAGAAAGGGGACGTGATCGTCCAGCAGGCCGCCTCCCAGCAGGGCGAACCGGTCGCGCACGCCCTCCTCGGAGGCCGCGGCGAACACGCGGGTCAGGAGTTCGGGCGTACCGTTGCGGGGCAGCGTGACCGTCAGGTCGCGGTCCCCGACCATGTCAAAGATCAGGACGGCGGTCACGCCGCCCGGCGGCCGGTTCAAGCGCAGCGCGCGCGCGGCACGCCGGCTGCCATGGAGCCCGTCGCGGTCCGAGTAGGCTTGAAGGCATTCCTCGCCATCGAAAAACATGAGGCCGATGCAAACCGGCAGCGGCCCGGCCTCGCGCAACACCCGGGCCAGTTCGAGCAGTAGGCCGGTACTCGAGCCCGAATCGTTGGCGCCCTGGAACCCGGGCCCCAGTCCGGACTTGGTGTCGAAATGGGACCCGAGAAAAATCCAGGGCGCCGGACCCGGCCGGGCTCCCGGCGCCGCCGGCAGCGTGGCCATCACGTTCCAGAAGGTGGCCGTGCCGGCGGGCGTCTCGTCCACAAAGGCATCCAGCGCAGCCTCGACGCCCAGGACCTTGAGCCGCTCAAGAATGTGGCCGGCGGCCGCGCGCGCGCCGGGCGTGCCGGCGTCGCGCGGGCCGAGCGCCACGAGCGCGCGGACTTCGGCCAGGGCATTCGAGCCGTCGAGCGCGCCAGGGTGACGCCGGGTGTTCGGGGGGATGGCAGCCGGCACCCGGCCAGCAGGAGCCCGGCGGCGAGCCACGCCGCGAAGCGGCAAAGCCCGGCGCGGCCGTTCACGCGGCCCGGCAGCACGTAGTCCTCCTCCCGATGGGCGGGCACGGCGCCCATCACGCCGCCAGCCAGCCGCCCAGCAATACCTTGAGTTCGGCGGCCGGGTCGCGCGCGGCGGCGCGGGCGAGCCGGCGCGCCTGCGAATCGAGGATCTCGGCGCGCAGCCTGGCGTCCGTCAGTACTCGGTTCCAGAGCGCGGCCAGCTCGGCGGGCTCGAGGTCCGCGTAGAGGACGCCAGCCCCGTCGAGGGCTTCCGGCACGCCGCCCTCCGCGCGGGCAATGACCGGCAGGCCATAGTGCATGGCTTCCAGCGCCGGCAGCCCGTAGCCCTCGTGGGCGCTGGCCGAGACATAGAGGTCCGCCAGCCGGTAATAGGCGGCCAGGCCGGCGGGCGAGGCAAAGCCCTCGAAGCAGATATTGGGCGCATCGAGGTCGCCGGCCAGCAGGCGCAGCATGGCGGCGTAGCGCGGGGCGCTGCGCGGGGAGCCGACGATGAGCAGCCGGCTGTAGGGATTGAGAGCGCGCTGGTACCAGGCAAAGGCCTGCATGAGGTCCTCGACGCGCTTGTTGGGCGCGAGGCGCCCGACGCACAGGATCGTGGTCAGCCGCCGCGAGAACCGGGCCAGGACGTCCGTATCCGGCAGGATGGCGGCGGGCGGCGGCTCGAAGAGCAGCGGGAACACGCGTACCTCGCGCGCGCCGAGCGCGCGCAGTTCCCGGGCATTGAACTCCGAGACCGCCCAGACCGCGTCCGCGCGCGCGACGAGGCCGGGCAGGGCGGCCCGCGCCGCGCACAGCCGGGCGGCGACGGCGTCGTCGAACCCATCGAAATACTCGGCCGGGGTGACGTTGTGATACACCAGGATGGCGCGGGCCGGCGTGGCGCGGAAGGCGTCCGCCGCCGGCGAGTCAATGCCGTAATGGTGCAGGCACAGGTCGCCCGGCCGGCCGGCGTAGTCGCCCAGCGGGCGGCACTCGGCGCGCAGGGCCGGATCGGTATGGGCGGGATCGGCGAACACATCGGCGTCGTGGCCCCAGCCCCGGAACACGGCGCGGATCTGGAACGCCTCGCGGGTGATCGCGTCGCCCTCGGCGGCGCCGGCGAGCAGTTGGTGGAGGGTCATGCGCCGCCCTTCCGCTCGAGATCCGCCACGCGGCGGGCCAGCGCCTCGAGCGCCGCGTCCCGGGCCTCGGCCTCGAATTCCAGGGAGCTGACCAGCGCGTGATTGATCAGGTTCTGCCGGAAGACGATCCGGTCGTGCTGGTAGCGCAGCAGCGTCCAGAGCAGGCGCTTGAAGCCGGCAAGCAGCCAGCCGGCCGGGCTCGGCCGGCGCGGGATTTCGAACGCCAGCGTATCCACGCCGTCGCGGTAGCGCAGCAGGCGCCGCCACTCGCCCAGGAAGGCCGCTTCCGTGCGGGCCTCGCGCAAGGCCAGCGCGCCGATGGCGGGTGCGATCCGCGGAGGCGTCCTGCGCCGGCCGCCCCGGGCCATGTCCGCGGCCTCGCGGCGCAGCGCCGGGCCGAGTTTCTCCGTGCAATCCGATCCGGCCACGACCAGTTTCATGGCTTCGCCTCGTGTTCCCACCGGCAATTCAACTGAAAGACCCCCTTGTCCCCGCCCGGATCCTTGACCCGGAAGGGATGCAAATCCTCCTGGCGGTGATACTGGACGCTGTGATCCCACGAGTGGGCGGACAACGACAGGAAGAAGACGCCCTGCTTGAGCGTCAGCGGCTCGATGCGCAGCCGGACCACGCCGGCGCCCTCGACGGCCTCGAGGGGCGTGCCGGCGATCTGGGTATTGGACCCGAACACGTAGAAGCCGTTCCCGGTCTTGATGTTGAACCCGAACACCGGCTTCTCGATGCGGCGCCGCGCCCAGTAGTTCAGCTCGACGACCAGGGCCCGCCCGGTGGTGAAGGCCTGGGCCTCGCGGCCGTGCTCGTCGAGCAGCCGGACGGCGCGCAGCTCGATGTCGCGCGTGCCGTGTTCCTCGACGTTCAGCAGCCCGATCCGCACCATGTAGGCCTTGAGGTACGAGAAGATGACCTCCGCCGGCGGGCCCCGTTGGATGAGCCGGCCCTCGTGGATCAGGAGCACCTCGTCGCAGAACTCCTCGACCGTCTCGAGGGCATGCGAGACGAGCAATATCGTCTTGCCCTGCTTCTGGAACTGCCGGATGCGGTCGAGGCATTTCATCTGGAAGGACACGTCGCCGACGGCGAGCACCTCGTCAATGAGCAGGATGTCCGGCTCCATCTCGACGGCCACGGAAAAGGCCAGCCGCACGTACATGCCGCTCGAGTAGTGCTTGACCGGCATGTCAATGAACTCGCGCAGGCCGGCGAACTCGACGATCTGGTCGAATCGCCGGCGCACGGCGTCGCGCCGGATGCCCAAAATGGCCGCATTCAGAAAAATGTTTTCGCGGCCCGACAGGTCGGGATGGAAGCCCGCACCGAGCTCGAGCAGCGCCGAGAGTCGCCCGGCGGCGCGCACCGTGCCCTCGGTGGGCGCCATCGTGCGGGCAATCAGCCCGAGCAGCGAGCTCTTGCCCGAGCCGTTCGGGCCGATGACCCCGACCGTCCGGCCGCGCGGCACCTCGAAGCTGATGTCGCGCAGCGCCCAGAACCCGTCGGGCCGGCTCCCGCGCAGCCAGCGCGGAATGGCGCCCAGCAAGGTGGGCGTTCCGACGCCCTGCCGGCGGAACCACTTGCCGAGGCGGCTGGCTTCGATGGCGATCATAGCACGTCCGAAAACGCCCGCTGGGCGCGCTGGTAGACGGCCAGCGCCGCCGCCAGCAGCAGGACGGGCAGCAGCAGGCCCGCGAGCCCGGCCCCCGACCACGGGAACCCGGCGAGTGGCAACTGCAGCGTGCGGTAGGCGGTGAGCAGGCCCGTCATGGGATTCAGCATGTAGAGCGCGCCGATCCAGGGATGCGACGCCGCCACGCTCTCCACCAGCGCCAGCGGGTACATCACCGGGCTCATGAAGAACCACGCGCTCATCAGCAGGTTCACCACGTGCTGGGTATCGCGGAAATAGACGTTGGCCGCCGCCACCAGCAGGGCGAGCGCCAGGTTGAACGCCAGGTGGTACAGGCTCAGCAGGAGCGTCAGCGGCGTCGTCCAGGCCAGGGCGGCGCCCCCGGCGTGCAGCAGCGCCGCCACCAGGACCCACTGCACGGCGAGCGTGAGCAGGAAATTCACCAGGGCGGACAGGCAGACCGAGAGCGGCAGGATCAGGCGCGGAAAAAAGACCTTCTTGACCAGCGAGGCGTTCCCGGTGACGCACGTCAGCCCGGCATTGACGCACTGCACGGTGAACTGCCAGGCGAAGACCCCGATGATGACCTCGTCGTAGCGGATGCCGGCGCGGCGCCCGGCAAGCAGCCGCAGGAAGAAGATGTAGATGGCCGCCATGAAGAGCGGGGTCAGGATGGTCCAGAGGAACCCGAGGATCGAGCCCCGGTACCGGATCTTGAGGTCGCGCGCCACGAGGTTCCAGAGCAGGTCCCCGTAGCCGGCCCTATCTGTGACGGTGCGTGTCATGGCGGGTGCCGGCAGTCTAGCGCACGGCGGGCGCGCGGTAAAGCGCCGCGTTGGCCGGCGCGCCGAGCCGGACCAGTTCGACGCGGTAGAGCCGGAGCTCGGCCGTGCCGTCATAGACCACCACCAGATTGAACGGCAGGTTGTCGGGCTGGCGCCAGC
>CAZUYI010000005.1:13105-21603 GCA_964624095.1 uncultured Verrucomicrobiota bacterium
CCACGAGGTTCCAGAGCAGGTCCCCGTAGCGGGCCAGGTCTTTGAAAAAGGCCGTCATGGCGGTTGTCGGCATCCTAGCGCACGGCGGGCGCCGGGTAAAGCGCCGCGTGGGTCGTGTGGGCCGATGCCGCCGGCGAGCCCGCCGGCTCGTCGAGCCGGATCAGGTCCACGCGGTTCAGGCGCAGCTCGCCCGTGCCGTCGTATACCACCACTAGGTTGAAGGGCAGGGAATCCGGCTGGCGCCAGCGCAGCTGGGCCGGTTGGCCGGCCGCCACGTCCGCGCCCGCGTCCGGGCCGCCCGGCGCCTGCCGGTCGAGCTTCAGAACACCCAGCCGTGTCCCGGGCGGCGCCGGCGACTCGAAGGCCAGGTTCAGCTCGTACGCGCCGGGCTCGAGGGGCAGCTTGGGCCCGTAGAACACGATGCCTTTGGCGTCGGCGTCCGGCCTGAAGACCACGGCGCCGGTATCGAGCTCGATATGGCCGGCGTGGAAGAAGAGCGCCGCGGGCAGGCTCCGCGTCTCGCCGCGCCGCGGCGGCGCCCAGGGCCCGCCGACCAGCAGGGCTATGTCGAGCTCGAGCGCGCCGTCGCGCCGCTCGAGGCAGAGCCGCCGGAGGGCAAACGCCCGATGCCCGCCGGCCGGCAGGGAATGCCAGGACCACTCGCCGGACTGGACGGCCGCCTCGCCGGCGACTCGAATGTGCTCGGACGCCGTTGACGCGTGCCGGGAGACGTTGCTCTCCACGATGCGGATCGGCCAGTCGGGGCTGTCCACCGCCGCGCGCCGGGATTCCGTGACGGTGGAGGCGAACGCGAAGGAGCCGGTCCCCCGCACGCGGACCAGCCAGCAAAGGTTTGTTTCCGCCGCCACGCCCTGGGGTTCGGTGGCGAGGCGGGCGCCCGGCCCGGCCAGTTCCACGCAGGCCCCGCCGCCGGCCTCATCGCAGGCCTTGGCGCGCACGGGGCCCTCGGCCCAGGTCCGCTCGAGTTCGTACCGGCGCGCAGGGAACCCGAGCGTCCAGGCGGACGCCCGGCCCGGCGCCGTTTCGCGGGGCGGCGCGCCCGCCGGCCGGATGGCAAACGCCCAGACGCTCCCGTCCTGGCGCAGCAGGCTCAGGCGCGGGTGTTCGAGCAGGCGCCGGAGCGTCTGGGTGACGGGAAACGGGCTGACCTTTTCCGGGAACAGGTTTTCGTGGAGCATCACGTAGCCGACACCCATCCGCCCGAGCGCCTCGAGCTGCTCGTCGGACAGGTCGCCCTGGTTGGCGCTTTCGAACCGGCGGAAGATGTTTTCGAAATAGCCTTCCTTGATGAACGGGTTATAGCCGTTGACCATACGCACGCGGTAGAGCGAGGCGAAATACTGGTAAATCGAGGCGTAGTGCGAGTCGCCCGGCCAGAGCGTCAGCACGAGCGCATGGGGCGCCCGGCCGGCCGCCGCGGCGTCGGCCGCCACCGCCGCATAGGCCTGTTGGGCGGGCTCGAGCACGGAGATCGTGGGCCGGACCCGCCGGGCGTAATCGGCCGGCAGCAGGACCAGGCAGAGTCCGCCGAGGCCCGCGAGCCAGGCGCGGGAGCGCCACGCGGCCAGGCCGGAGAGGGCCAGGGCGGCGGCCACGGCCGCGAGCGTGGGCATCAGGCAGAAAATCTTGGCCGGCTGCCGGACCAGGGCATAGGGCGGAATCAGCGCCCGGACCGCCTTGAACGCCGCGGCGTCGCGCGGGCCGCGCGCGCCGAGCGCCAGCAACATGACGAGCGCCAGCCCTGCCCCGAGCAGCGTGAGCGCGACCCAGGCGCGCCGGGGCGTCAGCGCCGACTCGGCCGGCGCGCCGGACGCCGGCGCGCGCGTCTGCCGCCAGGCGGCAACCAGCAAGGCCAGCCAGCCGGCGGCCAGCAGGGCGAGCAGCCCGGCGCCGAGATAGATCGTGTCGGACACGCCCGGCGCCACGACCCCGACGAACCCGCGCCAGTGGGGCGAATAGATCAGCGCTTCGCGCAGCGTGCGCGGGCCGACGGCATGGGCCGCCGGCAGGGCGCCCATGATCAGGCGGAAGACAAGGCTCCGGAAGAGCGGCATGGCCAGCGCCAGGCCAAGCCCGATCGCGGCGGGCACGAGGGCGCGGGCTACCCCGCCGAGGGCCGCCAGCGGCCGCCCGCCAGCCGGCCCTCGCGCCGCCAAGGCCAGGACGACCCAGCCGGGCGCCGCCAGCGCGCCGAAGAAGAACACGTGCAGATCGCCCCAGGCGGCGAACAGGATCGCCAGCCCGGCCAGCGCGCCGCCCGCCGGCCGGCCCTCGCGCGCGGCGAGGTCGAGTCCCAGCAGCAGGGCGGGGATCCACGCCATGGCGAAGCCTGCCGGACTGCCCCCGAACAGGTTGATCCAGCGGACCGGCAGCGCCAGGCCCAGCAGCGCCGCCAGGAACGCCGGCCATTCCCCGCGCGCCCAGCGCCGGGTCAGGCACCAGGTGAACAGCAGGGTGATCCAGAGCGAGACGAATCCCGCCAGGTTCCAGCCGAGCGCGCGCCCGCCCAGCGCCGCGCCGGCGGCGAAGAGCAGGGAAAAGGGCAGGTAATAGGTATCCGGCTCGAACCGCTCGCGGTCATCCCCGGTATGAAACTCGTACAGGTTGTAAAACCACGGTGTGCGCCCGGCGGCCATATCGCCCGCCAGCCAGCAATAATACATGAACTGGAGGTGGTCGCCGGGAATCATCCGGGTCACGTCGGCCGGCGCGCGGTGCGCGGACGCCGGCACGCCGGAGGCCAGGTGGCGCGGGAGCGGCCAGGAAACGATCGCCCAGAGGAGTGCCGACGCCGCCAGGGCCAGGGCGCCGCGCGCGCGGAACGAAAACCAGCGGGACCCGTCCGTCATGGCCGCACTCTATCCCAGGCGCCGCGGGGCGCAAAGCACGAAATGGGTTTGGCCGTCAGGGCTTGATCGGCACGAGCCGCCAGCCGTCGCTCTCGGTGAATTCGCGGGCCGCGAAGCACCAGACGACCCATTTCCTGCCGGCCCAGTATTCCTTGTCGCGCTGGGCGCGGCGCAGCAGGTTGATGCGCGCCGGCGTGGCGCCCGAGCCGCGCACGCCCGCCAAGTCCACCGGGAACCCGAGCTCGAGCGCCAGCTGGTCGGGCAGCCCGGCGCCCCGGGCATGCATGTCGTCGCCGGCATGAAACACGAGCGTATGGCTGTCCCCGATCAGCACGACCGGGCTGCGCGGGTCCGGCGCAACCGGCTCCGCGGAGTCGGCGCGGCGCACGCGGCGAAGCCGGACGCGCTCGCAGGGGGGCCGGGGCTCGGGCAGCGCCTGCCAGAGGTCGCCGCGGATTTCGACTTGGTCCCATTCGCCGGTCAAGGCCTGGCGGGGCGCGCCGTCGAAGGTGGCGAAGAGTTCCATGCGGATTTCGGCGGCCGCCAGCGCGCAGCCGGTTCCCGACCAGTGCGAGTCCTGTCGGCAATAGAGCGGCTCGCCGGCGCCGCGCCGTTTCCTGAAGACCGGCGCCAGGTCGAGCACGCGGATGCCCTTGAGGCGCAGGAGCCCGTAAAACGATTCCAGGTGCGGGTCCAGCCGCGGGGAGGCGCCCGGCGGCGCCGCCTCCAGGAGTCCTTCCGGGTAAATCGCGGCCTTGGGCGGCACCGGCACGACCAGCAGCTCCACGCCCAGCGCGGCCAACTGTTCCTGGAAATCCGCGATGGCCGGCACGGGATCGGCATGCTTCGGATTGGCCGCCCGGCTGACCGCCGGCGCGGCGTCGCCCCAGAAGGGGCCCACGCCCAGGAACCGCAGTTCGGACGCCAGGTACAGCCAGCCGTCCCGGCCGGCGACGGTCATGGTGCCCGCCTGCGCGGCGCTCGCCGCCCGCGCGGCGCACAGCGCCTGGAACTCGAGGGCCGGGTCCGGCGCGCCGGACCCGTCGGCCAGGACGCCGGCCGCCAGCGTGAGCGTGAATAACCAGCAGGCCATTCGGTTCATCGGGTGGTCCTTATCATGCGCGGCGCCGCGGGGCAGCCGGGCGTCGCCTTACGGCTCCGCGCGTGTCGTTGCTGCAACCGCGGGGAATCCGGCCAGCTCCCCGTGTGTTGACCTTTGCGGTGCAGTATAGGCCGCGGGGACACCGCCCGGCAATGGGAAAATGATGGCGCAACGCGTAATGAGCGTACAGGCGCGCCCTCGCAGTCGGTCTCCGCTCGTCGGGACACCGCGCTGGGGGATACGTCCCCCCGTCGCGCAAAGCCTGAGGGCGTCCCCGTGGCCGTGTGCCGCGGGTCGCACCCATGTCCGGCTCCTGACGGGTACCCCGGCAAGGCGCTCCGCCGCGTGAGGGCTTACCCCGGCCCGCCATTTCTGCTTCCCTTGCTCCGCGCCGTGCGGTATGAACCGGGTTCCACGTTTTCCACACCGAAGAAAGGATTGGCCATGCCGCGTCGCTCCGTGCGCCCCGTGATAGCACTGAACCTCGATGTGTTCCAGGACCGCGACGCCGGCAAACCGAGCCAGGCGCGCATCGGCATGGCCTACCTGGACAGCGTGCTCGAGGCCGGCGGGCTCCCGCTGCTGGTGCCCAGCACCCGCGATCCGGCCGTGCTGCGGTGGTACATCGGCCAGGCTGACGGCGTGCTGCTGATCGGCGGACGCGACTACCCGCCTGCCTGGTACCGGCGCCCGCCTCACCCGGCACTCAATCCCCTGCATGAGCGCCGGGCGGCCAGCGACGGAGTCCTCGCCCGGCTGGCCCTGCCGACGCGCCTGCCGCTGCTCGGCATCTGCGGCGGGCACCAGCTCATCGCCATCACGCGCGGCGGCGCGCTCCTCCAGCACATCGCGGCCGCGGACCGCCATACCGGCGGGCAGCGGCACGGCGCCCGGCTGACCGGCGGCCGCCTCCTGAAGGCACTGTTCCCCTCCGGCCGTTTCACCGTCAATTCGTCCCATCACCAGGCCATTGACCCGGACTGCGTGGGGCGCGGGCTCGAGGTGACCGCCATGTCCGACGACGGCGTGATCGAAGCCATCGAGGGGCGCGGGCCGCGCTTTCTGCTCGGCGTGCAATGGCATCCCGAGCGCATGCCGCCCGGCCATCGCCGCCGCGTGTTCGGCGCGTTCATCCGCGCGGCATGCGCCGCGCGGACCGCCCGCTGACGCGCCCGGCCCCCGGCTCAGGCCCGGGGCCGGCGCGAGAGCACGAACAGGTCACGCAGCGCCTGCTCCGTGGGGGCAGCCAGCCAGCGAGCCTTGAAGTCGGGCGCCTGCATGGTCTGGGCAATGGCCGCCAGGCAGCGGAGATGGACGTTCCGCTCGGCCTTGGAGCCGGCCAGCACGATCACCGCATGCACCGCCGGCGCCTCGTCGTTGAAGGCGATCCCGGCCCTGGAACGGGCCAGCAGGATGGTAAACGGGCCGGGCGCCTCGATCACGATATGGGGCACGGCCACGTGGGGCGCGATGACAGTCGAGCTGTCGCGCTCGCGGGCCAGCAAGCGGCGGAGCACCTCCTCCGCGGGCACCTGGAGCCGTTCGGCCAGCCGGTCGGCAGCCAGGCCGAAGCACGCATCGCGCCCGATCGCCCCATCGAGGTCCAGGACCGGCGCCGCCTCGATCAGCTCGTCGAACCGGTCCACCGCGATTTCATCGCGCTCGCGGATGATATCCTTGAGTTCCGCCTCGAGCGTGCCGGTGACGAGGTCGCGCGCGGTCAGGCGCTGCGCCAGGTGGAGCAGAGCCGACTCGCTCTGGCTGCGGCGCCGGCCGTAGCCCCAGTACACGCCGAACCCGAGCACCGCCAGGGCGGCGCTGATCCAGAAGCCTTCCTCGCGCATTTCCAGGAGCACGAACCCGAAGCCCAGCAACCCGGCGATCTGCAGCCAGGGATACAGCGGGGCGCGGAAGGTGGGCCGGTAATTCTGGATGCGGCTTTCGCGGAGCACGATCACCGAGCAGAGGGAAAACACATTCGTGAGGATCAAGCCGATGGACGCGGATTCGACCAGGATGCCGAGGTTGACGAACAGCGGCAGCAGCACCAGCAGCCCAGTGACCAGGATGGCCGTGTGCGGCGTCCCGAACCGGGTCCCCACACGGCCGAACCAGGCCGGCAGCAGCCCGTCGCGGCTCACGGCCAGCAGGTAGCGCGAGCCGGCCATGATCCCGGCATTGGCCGTCGTGAGGAACGCCAGGGCGGCCGCCGCCATAACCGCCCGCCGGCCCCAGGTTCCGAGCAGCCGGGCGGCTCCGTCATTGATGGGCGTCAGCGTGCCGCTCAAGCGGACGGGATCGAGGATCCCGACGGTGACGGACACCACCAGCAGGTAGCCCAATCCCACCAGGGCCAGGGAGAGGATCATGCCGGCGGGGATCGTAAAGCCCGGGTGGCGCACCTCCTCCGCCAGGCTGGCCACCTTGAGCACGCCGCCATAGGCCACGAAGACGAAGCCGGCCGTCGAAAAGACGGCCCTCAGGCCCCCGGGCGCAAACGGCTCGAACCGGGACGGCTCGACGGCCGGCACGCCGCGGAGCCCGTACCATGCCAGGATCCCGAGCAGCCCCAGCACCAGCACGACCTGCAGGCGTGCCGCCTCCTTGATGCCCAGCAGGTTAATGACCATGAAGGCCGCGCCCAGAAGCACGCCGGTGACCCGCAGATCCACGGGCACCACCAGCCGCACGAGCGCGCCCATGCCCACCAGGGCGAAGGCGCTCTTCAGCGAAAACGCTATCCAGTTCAGCATGGCCGCCATGGTGCCGACGGCCGGCCCCATGGCCCGGGTAATGAAAAAATAGTCGCTGCCCGCCCTCGGCATGGCGGTCGCCAGCTCGGCCGTGCTCAGCAGGCCCGTCGCGGCCAGGGCGCCCGCCAGGAAATAAGACACCACGACGGCCGGCCCGGCCTTGGCATAGGCCAGTCCGGGCAGCACAAAGATGCCGGAGCTGACCATGGCCCCGGCGGCAATGCAGAACACATCGAGCGAACCCAGGGTTTTCTTGAGGTGCATGGGGCATCCTGCCGGCGCCCGGCGGACGGCTCCCTGCCCCGGGCGCTGGCGGCATGATAGCCGGACCAGCCCGGGCGTCAAGCGCAACCGGCATTCCGAGCGCCGGGCCGGCGGGAGCCGGATTTTGTGTCGCCTCGCGGCGCACGGGCTCCTCTTGTCCACGGGGCACGTCCCGCAGGCGCATTCTCCTTGCCAACCCGCGGCTCCCGCCCATAATCCGGCGGCGTGAACCCAGAACAGCCTTCCCCGCCTCCGCTCGCGCGCCTCTATCGGCGACTGGGCACGCCGGGCGTCTGCTTCCTGGCGGCGGTCGTGTATTCCTTCGCCCAGGTGCTTCTGACACTGGGCATGGTATTCTACGCCCGGGACGCCGTCGCGCTCTCCCCGGCCACCGTGGGCCAGGTGCTGGCCGTGTTCATGCTGGCCGCCGTCGTGGCCAACCTCGCGACCAGCATGAGCGCCCTGCAGCTCGAGCCGCGGCGCCTCGTTGTCCTGACCGCCTTCACGGTCGGCTCGGCGACCGGCGCCCTGGCGCTGACCCGCCAGCCGGCGGGCCTCTTCCTGGGCATTGCGCTCTGCGGGCTGGGGACCGGCTTCTTCTGGCCGACCCTCTCCGCCTGGCTGAGCCGCGGCCGCGCCGGTCCCGCACTGGGCCGCGCGGTCTCCCTCTATAACGTGTCATGGGCGCTGGGGGGCGTCATCGGGCCGCTGGCATGCGGTTGGCTGGCCGAACGCTCGGTGCGGCTGCCGCTCCCGGCGGGAGCCGGGCTCTTCCTGCTGACGGCGCTCTTCCTGGCCGGGGCCCGGCGCCGCCTGCCGGTGTCCGATCCCGCGCCGTTGGGCGCGGGTTTGCCGCATCCCGAAGACAAGCACGCGCCCGGCGATACGCCGCTGCGTTTCGCCGGGTGGCTGGGCGGCTTCAGCAGCTTCGCGGCCATGGGCGTGCTGGGCTATATCTTTCCCATGGCCGCCCGCGAGTGCCTGGGCCTGACGGAGAGCACGGTAGGCTGGATGCTTCTGCTGCGCACCTTCTGCAACATGGGGGCGTTCATGGTCCTGAGCCGGACAGTCTTCTGGCAGTTCCGCCTGGCGCCCATGG
This sequence comes from uncultured Verrucomicrobiota bacterium, assembly GCA_964624095.1. Classification (GTDB taxonomy): domain Bacteria; phylum Verrucomicrobiota; class Kiritimatiellia; order JAAZAB01; family JAAZAB01; genus CAZEVX01. The sequence goes on from CAZUYI010000005.1 coordinate 21,194, forward strand.
TGGCGGGACAGGCGCTGGGCGCCGTGGCGTGTTTTGCCCTCATGGCGGCGCGCAGTCCGGCCGCCATCGGGCTGCTGTTTTTCGTCTTCGGCGTGAACACGGCCCTGGCCTATGCCAACAGCCAGTTCCTGGGCGTGTCCGGCCCCGGTGTAAACCATGCCCGGCGCATGGCCATCCACGAGGCCTGCGTTTCGGGCGGCATGATGCTCGGGTCCGTAGCCGGCGGGTGGCTCTACCAGGGCTACGGCATGGCCCGGCTCTACGGCCTCTGCGGCGCGCTCCTGGTGGTGAGCGCCGCCGCCCAGGCCGCCTGGGGCGCGCGCGCCGGGCGCCCGGCGCGCTGATCCGCCCGCTTCCCGTCAGGCCTTCGCCGCGGCAGCCGGCGGCTCGCCGGAACAGGGCGGCAGGGC
>CAZUYI010000006.1:0-4118 GCA_964624095.1 uncultured Verrucomicrobiota bacterium
CGCGCCTGGCGGACGCGCTCGAAAAGAAGGGGCTGCCGCTGCAGGCGCCGGCCGGCGACGCGGCCGCGGCGCCGTACCGGCTGGTGACCGAGGACGGCGCCGCCCGCCCCGCGGCGTCGCCGCGGGACATTCTCGAGGCCGTGCGCCAGGAAGGCCGGCGGGGCATCTCGTCCATCCAGCGCTACAAGGGGCTGGGCGAGATGAATCCCGAGCAGCTCTTTGAGACCACGATGAACCCGGACAAGCGCAAGCTGCTCAAGGTGGTCCTGGCGGACGCCGTGGAAGCCGACCGCATTTTCACCCTGCTGATGGGCGACGAGGTGGAACCGCGCCGCGAATTCATCCAGGACAACGCCCTCAACGTCCGCAACCTGGACATCTGAATCCGGCCCCCGCCCCGCGGAGCCGGCGCGGACCGCTCCGGCCCCAGGAATGGAAGGATCCATGTACACCCGCAACGAACAGATCGAACACATCAACATCGAAGACGAGATGCAGCGCTCGTACATTGACTACTCGATGAGCGTGATCATCGGGCGGGCGCTGCCGGACGTGCGCGACGGGATGAAACCCGGCGCGCGCCGCATCCTGTTCGCCATGCGCCAACTGGGCCTGGCGCACAACCGGCCCTACAAGAAATCGGCCTACGTGGTGGGCGAAGTGCTCGGCAAGTACCACCCGCACGGGGATTCGGCCGTGTACGACACGCTCGTGCGGATGGCCCAGCCGTTCTCGCTCCGCTACCTGCTGGTGGACGGCCAGGGCAATTTCGGCAGCATTGACGGCGACAGCGCGGCCGCCTACCGCTACACCGAGGCGCGCCTGCGGCAGATGGCCGAGGAGCTGCTGGCCGACATTGACAAGCGCACCGTGCCGATGGTCAAGAACTACAACGGGGAACTCGACGAACCCTCGGTCCTGCCGGCGCGCCTGCCGAACCTGCTGCTCAACGGCAGCACCGGGATCGCCGTCGGCATGGCCACCAACATCCCGCCGCACAACCTGAACGAGGTGGTGGACGCGCTCGTGGCGCTGATAGACCGGCCCGAGGCGACCGTCAAAGACCTGATGCAGCACATCAAGGGGCCGGACTTTCCAACCGGCGGCCTGGTCTGCGGCCTCAAGCCCATCGAGGACATGTACGCGAAGGGCCGGGGCCAGCTCCGCGTGCGCGGGAGGGCGGGCATCGAGGAAGGCAAGCAGGGCAAGGAGTCCATCATCGTCACCGAGATCCCCTACACCGTCAACAAGGCTGCGCTCATCGCGGACATGGCGCGCCTGGTGCAGGCAAAGACCCTGGACGGCATCAGCGACATCCGGGACGAGTCGGACCGGTCCGGCATTCGAATCGTGATCGAGCTCCGCCGCGGGGCGGTGCCCAAGGTCGTGCTGAACAACCTGTTCAAGCACACCCAGTTGCAGACGACCTTCGGGGCCATCATGCTGGCCATTGACCGCGGGCGCCCGCGGGTCATGAACCTGAAGGAACTGCTCCAGGCCTTCATCGCGCACCGGTTCGAGGTCCTGACGCGCCGGATCCAGTTCGACCTGGAGAAGGCCGAGGCGCGGGCCCACATCCTGGAGGGCCTGAAGATCGCGCTTGACCATCTGGATGCCGTGGTCAAGACGATCCGCGCCGCCCGGAACCGGGACGAAGCCCGCACCGAGCTCATGAAGCGATTCGGGCTCTCGGAGATCCAGGCCAACGCCATCCTGGACATGCGCCTCTACCAGCTCACGGGCCTGGAGCGCGACAAGATCGAGGCGGAATACCTCGATTTGATCAAGCTCATTTCCTACCTCAAGGACCTGCTGGCCAGCAAGCACAAGATCTACGGCCTGCTCAAGGAGGACCTGATCGAGGTCAAGAAGCTCTACGGGGACGCGCGCCGCACCGCCCTGGTGCCCGACGAGGGCGAAGTGGCCATCGAAGACCTGATCGCCGACCAGGGCTGCATCATCACCATCAGCCACGGCGGCTACATCAAGCGCGTGCCCGTCGGCACCTACAAGGCGCAGCGGCGCGGGGGCAAGGGCGTGGCGGGCATGGAAACCCGGGAGGAGGATTACGTCGAGCACCTGTTCGTGGCCAACACGCACGACTACATCCTGTTCTTCACCGCCGGGGGTCGGCTTTACTGGGAAAAGGTGTACGAGATTCCCGAGGCCGGCCGCACCGCGCGCGGCAAGGCGATCGTCAATTTGCTGGAGCTGAAACACGACGAGCAGATCGCCGCCATGGTCCGCGTGCGCGATTTCCCGGACACCGAGTTCCTGGTGATGGCCACCGCGAAGGGCATCCTGAAGAAAACCGGCCTGAGCGAATTCCGGAACCCGCGCCGCGACGGCATCATCGCCATCCGGATTGACGAGGGGGACTCCCTGATCGGCGTGAAGCTGACCGACGGCGGGCACGACTTGATGCTGGCCTCGCGCAACGGGATGAGCCTGCGCTTCAGCGAGTCGGAGCTGCGGGCCCAGGGCCGCGCCACGCGGGGGGTCATCGGCATCCGGCTGGCGGCGGGCGATGCCGTCGAAAGCCTGGAGATCGTGGAGCCGCGCGCCACGTTCTTCGTCTGTACCGAGCACGGCTACGGCAAGCGCACCGAGTTCGAGGAGTACCGGGGCCAGCACCGGGGCGGCAAGGGCGTCTTCACGATCCGGGCCTCCGAGCGCAACGGCCGGGTCGTGGGCGCCCACGCGGTCATGGAGCAGGACGCGCTGATGCTCATCACGGCCCGCGGCAAGATGATCCGCATGCGGGTGAGCGATATCCGGGTGATCAGCCGCGTCACGCAGGGCGTGCGCCTGATCGCGCTCGACGAGGGCGACTCGCTGGTGTCGGCGACCACCGTGGAGCCGGACGAGGACGAGCCGGGCGAGCTGCTGCCGGCCGAGCCGGCGCCCTGACGGGGCGGGTCAGGGTCCGACGATGTCGTGCAGGATGGTGTGGTAGCCCTTGCCGCGATCCATGTCGTGCTTGACTTCCCGCAGGAGGGTAGTGACGCCCTTGGCGGGGGCATCCACGATCTCGATCGCGGTATCGCCCACGAGCAGCCGGTCCCCGGCCTGGAGCCGCCGGTGCGCGACGCGGCGCCCGTTGATCCATGTGCCATTGAGGGATTTCCGGTCCCGCACGATCCAGTGTCCGCTTTCCCACGCCAGTTCACAGTGCACGCGGGAGGCCGACCGGTCCGAAATCCGGATATCGGCATCCGCCCCGCGCCCGATGGTGAAGGAGGGGGCCTCGCACGGGACATTTCGCACCTGCCCGTCAGGAGTGGTGATCCGCAGACGCATGGGGTGTCCGTTTGGACCGGAGCCGGCACGCCTGTCACGCGCCGGCCGGCAGGGTCCGAAAATACGCGATCGTTTGCCGCAGCCCGTCTTCGAGCGAGACCGCCGGCTCCCACCCCAGCCACTCGCGGGCGCGCCGGATATCGGGCTGTCGGATCTTGGGATCGTCTTCGGGCAACGGGTGAAACTCGAGCGGCGACGCGCTCCCGGTGAGCCGGAGTATCGTCCGAGCGAACTCGAGGACCGTCATCTCGCGCGGATTGCCGATATTGACCGGCTCATGCACCGGGCTGTCGGCCAGGGCCAGGATCCCGCGAATCAGGTCGGCCACGAAGCAGAAGCTGCGGGTCTGCGTGCCATCGCCGAAGAGCGTCAGGGGAGCTCCTTGCAGGGCCTGCTTGATGAACGCAGGCACTACGCGCCCGTCGTTGGGGCGCATGCGCGGCCCGAACGTGTTGAAGATCCTGACGATTTTCGTATCCACGCCATGCGTGCGGTGGTAGGCCATGGTCATGGCCTCGGCGAACCGCTTGGCCTCGTCATACACGCCGCGGGGCCCGATGGGATTCACATGGCCCCAGTAGGATTCCGGCTGGGGATGCACCCGGGGATCGCCGTAAATTTCGGAGGTGGAGGCCAGGAGAAACCGCGCGCCTTTGGCCCGGGCGAGCCCCAGGGCATTGTGCGTGCCGAGCGCGCCGACCTTCAAGGTCTGGATGGGCAGCTTGAGGTAATCCACCGGGCTGGCCGGCGAGGCGAAGTGAAAGACCGCGCGCACCGGGCCCTCGATGGCGATCGGGCGGGTCACGTCCTGCTCGCGG
>CAZUYI010000006.1:4136-20968 GCA_964624095.1 uncultured Verrucomicrobiota bacterium
CTGCCCGTCACGAGGTTGTCCAGGCAGATGACCCGGTCGCCGCGGGCCACCAGGCTCTCGCAGAGGTGGGAACCCAGGAAGCCGGCTCCCCCGGTCACGACGGCAACAGGCGGCTCGGTCGTCGGCGTCACGGCTGCGCATTCTCCATCCAGCAAGCGGCTGCCAGTGTAGCGCGCCGCCGGGAGCCGGGCAATGGAAATTACGGCCGGCGGCACGCCGTCTCAGTGGCGCATCTGCACGCGGCCGGCGCCCTTTTCGATGCGCCCGATCAGGCGTGGGGCCGCGCCCGCCTCGCGCAGCGTCGCCAGGGCGGCGCCCGTCTCCGCGTCGCGCGTCACGATGACCAGGCCGATACCCATGTTAAAGACCCGGTACATTTCGTCGCGATCCACCCGGCCCTCTGCCTGGAGGAACCGGAAAAGGGGCGGCACCGGCCAGGCTGCCCGATCGAACACGGCGTCCGCGGTGTCGGGCAGGATACGAGGCACGTTGTCGTAGAATCCCCCGCCCGTGATATGAGCCAGGCCGCAGGGCGTAACGCGCCGGCGCAGGCGCCGGACCGGCCGGAGGTAACTGCGGTGCACGGCCAGCAGCAGGTCCCCCACCCGCGAGCGGGTGCCGGGCAGCCGGTCGCGAAGGCCGAGCCCGGCCTGATCGAAGAGGATGCGGCGGGCCAGTGAATAGCCGTTGGTATGCAGCCCGGACGACGGCAGCCCGATGATCCGATCGCCCGGCCGGATGCCCCGGCCCGTAATCATGGCCGAGCGACGCACCGCGCCGACGATGGAGCCGACCAGGTCATATTCGCCGGCCGGGTAGAGGCCGGGCATTTCAGCTGTCTCGCCGCCCAGCAAGGCGCACCCGTTCTCGCGGCAGGCCTTGCACAAGCCCCTGACCACGGCCCCGAAGACGGGGGCTTCCACGTGCGAGGCGCCGAAATAATCCAGGAAAAACAGGGGCTCGGCGCCGTGCACGAGGATATCGTTGACACAATGGTTGACGAGGTCCTGCCCAACCGTATCGTGCTTCCCCGCCATGACGGCCACCTTGAGCTTGGTGCCGACCCCGTCGGTGCTGGCCACCAGCACGCGATCGCGGCCGGGGGCGGCGAAGAACCCGCCAAAGGCCCCGATCTCGCTGAGCACGCCGGGCACCCGCGTGGAACGGACCTGCCGCTTGATGGCGCGGAGCGCGTTCATTTTGGCGTCAATATTCACGCCGGCCGCCGCATACGCCGAGGATCGAACCGAAGCCATGGCGTGTTCCTCCTCCACATCGGCCATCAGGCATAGGCCAGGGCTTGCAGGCGATCGGCCAGCTCGGCCCCGGGCAGGACATCGGCCGGGCTGGGGCCCGGCAGCGGGCGGCCGGCGGCGACGGCCGCCAGGAAGTCGGCCGCCTCGTTATAGGCCCCGTTCCGGATGAAATCCATCTGATCGAACGGCATGGCCTCGATGCGGCGGCGCCGGCCCGCCTCGACCTGTTCCACCTGCCAGGGATGGCAGGAGCCCAGCCGCACGTCGAGATCGTAGCCGTCGCCCGCAACGTGCAGGCCTTCGCGGCGGGCGCCGGCGCGGGGCAGCAGGTCGAGGGAAACCGGCACGCCCCCGGCGCCATCCAGGATCGCCGTCACACCGATGCCGCGCCCGTCTTCCGTGCGAATGGGGCGCGCCGCAACGAGCGTGAGCGGTCCCACCACGGCCTGCAGCAGGTCAATCATGTGAATGCCCGTGGACCAGATAAATTCCGGTTCCAGGCGGTTGGCGCGCACCATGGCGCCGCGCACGCGGCGCACCGGCCCGCATTCCCGGAGCCACGCCCGGGCCACGCACAACCCGGGATCGAAGCGGCGGTTCAGCGACACCTGCACGGGAGCGCCCCCTTCGCGGGCCGCCGCCGCGATGGCGCGGGCCTGGGCCAGATCCACGCCGAGTGGCTTCTCGATCATCAGCGGGATCCGCCGCGGCAGCAGAACGCGAAGCGTCTCGAGGATCAGCGGCACCGGCATGACCACCACGGCCGCATCAATACGCCAGCGGTCAAACAGTTCGTCTATCTCGCGGCAGTCATGCTGAAAGCGGAATTTCGAGCGCGCCGTTTCGGCGCGCTCGCCGCGGCGATCGCAGACGGCCGTCAACTCGATGTCGCCGGGCCGCTCGCCCGCCACCCGGGCCAACGCCGGGGCATGAAACGCCGAGCTGTGCCCGCCCGCGCCGATTAACGCCACATGAACCATAACCCCTCCATCTCGCGGTCCGAGTTGGATACTATATGCGATGCGCCGGGCCGCGTAAAGCGTTTCACGAGCCCTTCTTCATGCGCGCGCAGGGGCCAGGAGCGAAGCCCGGCGGGCGGCCGGTTCACGAAGGCCCCTCGGGACACGGCCGGACGAGTTCGCCCGTCGCGACCGGGACAATGCCAAGGCCGGCCCGTTCAAGGAGCAGGCAGCCGTCGGACGCCAGGCCGCGGACGATGCCTTGCCACCGTTCGCCATGGAAGGCCAGGCTCACGGTCTCGTTCCGGAAGGCCAGCCGGCCTTCGAGATCGTCGAGCAGGCGGGCCGGCCCATCCGCCTGGAACCGGTCCCACACAAACCCGAGCGCACCGAGCAGGTCTTCCAGAACCGCCCGGAGATCCGCCTTGCCGCCGGTTTCCGCCCGCAGCGACGTGGCCGGCAATCCGAGCGCCGCCCAGTCCGAGGGCCTGCTATTCACATTGAGTCCGATGCCCACCACCAGGCGGGGACTGTCCGGCGCGCCCGCGGTTTCGCAGAGAATACCGGCGATCTTCCGGCCGCCTGCGAGCACATCATTCGGCCACTTGACGGACGTCCGCAGGCCGCGTCCGTCGAGCAGGCGGCACACCGCACACGCCGCGAGCAGCGCGAGCACGGGCCGGCGCGCGGCGGGCAGGCCGTCCAGCGGGAGGAGTACCGAGACGCACAGGTCGTTGCCCGGGACGGCATGCCAGCGGCGCTCCATCCGCCCCCGCCCCGCGGTCTGGGCCTCAGCCCAGACGACGGTATAGGCAGGCTGATCGGCGGCCCGGTCCTTCAGCCAGGTATTCGTCGAGCGGAGTGCCGGGAACCGATGGACCTCGAAACGCCCGACCCGCCATGTCTCGGGCGGCTGGATGGCACTCGCGTTCATGACTGCCGGATGCCCTAGCCCGGATCCGTTTCGACGGCCGCGAGGGCGGCGGCGATCACGGCACGCCGGCCCTTCTCGCGCATGGCCGCCGTATCCAGGCCGAACCAGGGGAACTCGAAGGCCAGCCCGCGGGCGCCAAACTGCTCTTCGCAGTAGACGATCCAGTGGCTCACGCGCCCGCTGAGCAGGTGCAGCGCCCGATCCACCTCGTCGAGCCCGGCGGCACGGGGCCCGCGGCGCACGTACGCGTTGAGATCCACGAGCTTCAAGGCCTTCATGGCGACGTAGGATAACGGGCGGCAATCCCAGTGCTTGTAATGGGCGGCATCGTCGGGCATGAACCGCCGGACCGCCGCGGCCAGCGCCTCGTGCTGCCCGTACAGCAGGCCGTCCACAAATTTATTCGTCCAATTATGGACTGTGAGATAGACCGCCGGGCGGATCCGGTCCACGGCCCGCTTGACGGCACGGTGCGCCGGGTCCTGGATGTCGAACGCCTGGTCCATGCGCGGGCCGCGCTCCCAGGTGCGCTGGCTCATACCGTTATAGACGCCGTCCGGATTCGTCATGGGCATGAGATGCACGCTGAACTTGCTGAGTAGGAAACGGGCCAGCGGATCGTCCGAGGCCAGGCACTCGGCGATGCCCTCGGCGCAATAGGAACCGGCCGTCTCGTAGGCGTGATCGCGGGTCTGGATGAACAACGGGCGCGCCGCCGGGTTGGAGGACGGGAACGTGATCAGCCAGACCGGCCGGCGCTCGCGGCTGCGCCCGGCGACCTCGACGCGCACGCCGCGCGCCTTGAGCCCGCGCACGAAGGCGGCTGCCTGCTCGACGTTGTATTCCGGGTACAGCCCGAGATGCGTCAGGCCGGGCTTCAGGATCAGGCGGTAGGTGACCGTGGCGCCCTCGAGCTCGCCGGGGATCATGGTCCAGTCGGCGTCACGCTCGTGCCGGAGGAAGCCCACATCGTGATGCGCCACCCGGGCCGGCGTGCTCCAGTCCACGAGCACCTCGACGGCCCGCGGCGCCCGGCCCGGATTGACCAGCCGGGTCGAAAGCCGGGACCCCTTGCCGGGCACTTCCTCGCCCAGGCCGGGCCCGCGGCGCCAGCCGGGATTCAGCACGATGCGGCCGCGGCGGTCCCGCCTCACGCCCCGGTCGCTGTGGGGGCAACTGCCATCAAACCCGGTAAGCACCTCGATGCGCATGGGACCACTCCTGGCCGGGCAAACGGAACCATCGGATATACGACCGCACGATCCGCACCGCGCTCCGCAGCCCGGCAGGCCGAGCGCTATTCCTTGGTAGCACGAACAGGCCGCGGCGTCCAGCCGAATGCGATCCAGGCCATGGAGGCCGGGCACGCTAGCGCACCGTGAGCAGGGCGCATTCGTGCGGCTCGAGCCGTACTCGCACCCGCGCCGTGCCGCCGTCTCGCGTTACCACCGTGCCTGACGGCGCGCACTCGATGTCGCGGATGGCCCGCCCGAGCCGTACCGTCACCATGGGCTCAATGGGGGCGGCGGATTCGGGCGCCGCGTCCTCCTCGACAATAATCCGCAACGCGCCGCGCGTATCCCAGAAGGCCATCAGCTTGCCGGCCGTGGTGTCAGCCGCCGGAGACCCCAGGTGCCGCAAGACGAGCGCCATGGCGCGATTCATCAACCGGCTCATGCTGGCGCTGCCATAGGTATGCACACAGCCCCCGTCTTCCCGATGCACCACGGTGGGCGGCAGCGTAAATAACGCCGTCTTACCCGACGCCGTCTGGTGAAGCGTCAACACCGGAACGCGGGCGCCCGTTGCCGATAGCCCGGTCAATACGGCCCGGCATCCGTGTTCGCGATAGCGCACCCGGCACAGCGGGTGCGCCGTGCGCTCGCGAACGTCGGCCACTTCACACCAGGGCTTGACGTCCCGATACTCCCGGGCGACGGCTATCTCGCCGACCGCCACGGCCCCGGCGGGCGCCACGCCGAAGAGGTCTTCCAGGCCGGCAACCTCCTCGAACGCCATGAGATTCATGCCGGCCTCGTGACACCGGCGGATCATGCCGAGGTCGGCGTCGGATAAGCCGCTAAACGGCGGCAGCACCAGCGTGTCCACATCCCCGGGCGCCAGATGGCACAGATGCCTCAATTCCGTGACAAACCCGGCGGACTGCCCGTCCACCCGCGCCTGTTCATAGGCAAAGGCAATGCACTCTTCCGCCGTATTGAACACATCATCGGGCATCACGGGGGAGCCCGCATACGATGGCGCGCGGCGCTCATGATAATCCGGATGATTGATGCAGGCGGTGCGGCTGTACACAAACGCCGTGGTGCGCGCCGGCTTCAGCGGGCGGACCGCGCGGATGGTGGACCAGGCCGAGAGGAGCGCCGCGAAATGCTCGCGCGCCCAATGCGTCGGCTGGAATCCGTTGTCCTGCCAGAACCGGAACCCGGCGCCGTCGAACCACACGGCGGCATAGGCATATTCAAAAAACCGTTTGGGGAATGACCGGGCGTCCGCGCGATGGCGGCCATACGGCGGGCTGCCGTTCATGACATGGCCGTCCACCGGGCAGGCCACGAGGCCGTACACTTCGGGATACAAGCGCATATCCGGCGCTTCCAGCTTCATGGAGGCCAGCACAAACACATCGCGTTGAACGGGGTACCCGCACACACACGGATAGCTTTCAAACCGCAGCGGCCCGCGCCACGCCGTGTGCCAGCCGCGCGTCAGGTCGCGCCCCATCAGGCGCGCAAAATAGGTGGACTTGTAGATCGAGCCATACGGCGGATACGGTCCGAATCCGCCCCACTGGGCATGGGGCGCCAGCGCCTGCATGCGCGCGCGTTCCGCGGGCGCATACGTGTCCGAGTACCACCGGTTGAACCACTCCAGCCACGGCTTCCAGTGCCGCTCGACGAGCTCGGCAAACTCCTGCTCCGTCAGCTTGCCGCGGGCCTCCACGGTATCGGCCGACAGGCCGCCCGGTTGGGCATTCGACACCGCGGGGCTGCGCAGAAACTCCAGGAAACAATCGAAGACGCGCGGGCGGCACGGCACGGTGTTCGGCGGCCCCTTGATATCTTTGCCGCGCGCGTAGAGGCCGCGCCGCCACAGATCGAAACGCAGGAGAAGTCCCGCCGAATAAATCACGTCCACCTGCGCCAACCATTCCTTCCAGGATTCCGGGTCGGCGCCGTCGGGCATCCAGGGAAACAGCCACGCCAGGAGGCGCCGCCGATACGCCTTCACCACGCGCGGGATCTTGTTCCGCCGGGCGAACGTCGCATCGAACACGGCGTGCGATACATAATGATACTCATCCACCGCTCGCCCGACCCACGGATCAAAGGCGGATGTCGGCGACAGATACTCGAAATATTCCGCGCACACCAGCTCGGGCAAGCCGGATGCCAGCGGCGCCGGCACGGCGTCGGCCGCCTCTGGCATCACTTCAAATGCGCGCACGAGCGACGCCACCGTGGCCTCCGCCCTCTGCAGGCGAAGCGCCGCATGATACACACCCACCGGGCGCCGGCCCCAGTCCAGAACAGCCGACCGCGTGTCAAACCCCATGCGCCCGAACCCATCCGACCGGGCGTCCGGTCCGCCGCTGAAAGGCACCTCGCGCCACTCCTCCATCGGCTGAAAAAACACGTCCAGCAGCCGCGTCGACAGCGTCACCGGCGGCGGCTCCGAACCGGCCTTCCGGCAATGCGCCGAGGCGCTGAACACGACCGGTTCGCCTTCGTAAAAATAATGGTTGCCGTCGGCAAACGCGCGGGCCTCCGCGTACCGCGGATCGTCCGGGGGAAGGCGCGCGCCGATTCCCGTTCCGGCGCCGGATCGCAATTCCAGGTGATACAGGCGGGTAAGGAGCGCCGGGCCGCCGTAGACCACGGCGCCGGTTGCCGGATCCACCATGACCTCCGTCGGGCCGCCCTTCAGCACCTGCCGTTCTTCAGCTTCATAATAGTCGTACCCGAAAAAGAGACGGGTGTCGGGCGGCAGCGCCGGCAGCATGAACGTTCGTTCGATCGGGCACTCCGCCTGAGCCGGCGGCAATGCCGTGGCCTGGCGGTCCCACCGGGCATTGAGTCCAACCGTTCCCCGGTGCAGGTAAAACGTGCCGAGCGGCCGTCCGGCGCCGGTCTCCAGCCGCACATAGGGGCCGCTGAGGAGCTCGTTCATCCAGCGCTGGGCTTTTTTATATCCTTCAAACGTGGGATCGCGCCGCTCGGCGGGGCCGCCCGTCAAACGCGCCGTAACCTCCACGCATCCGGGCAAGGCAGATGCCTGCAGGTGAAACCGGTACGGCGAGACCATCCCGTTGTAGTCCGGCGGGAAGCGCACGGACACGGGCGCCCAGACAACGCGCCGCTCCACGGCGTCGGAGGACTGAATGCGCACGTGTTTCAGCCAGAGCACGCCCCGGCCGGCGGCGCGATCGCGTCCGCGGTCAAACGCGATATGACCGGCGCCTTCGAGGGTCCGGCTCGTATCCTTGAAGACACCCGCCGCGACGCCGTTATGGTACACCGCCACTGAATCCCCGCACGCTTCCAGACGGATGTGGTTGTCCGCCCCGGCCGGATCCGCCGCGAAGCCGGACTCCACGGCCCGGGTGGCGAGGATGTGCGGAACGTGGCCTTGGATCACGCCAAAGTCGGTCAAGGCGGCCGCTCGGGTCCACCCGTGTTTGATAAAATACCCGGTTCCCGTCTCCGGCTGATAGCGGAAGAACACGAACACGACGGCTTCCGTTACGCCCGGGTCCCCGTGGCAGTCGAATGTCAGGACAACATCGCGCAGCGGCGGCGTAATGGGCAGGTGCTTGTTGCCGCACGCCAGCAGCGCATAGGCGCCCTGCTGCGCGCACCCGTGCCGATGCGCGCGGGCCGTATGCTCCTCGATCCGCCAGCCGGCCGGGTGCTCGCCATCGGCATACGCCGAGAAATCGTCGTGCCAGTCGTAGCTCACCTCTGCCTCCACGGGGCTGCGGGGTAACGCTCCCTCCAGCCCATGCCCGTTGCCCAGGGACACGGCCACGAGATGCCTGCCACCCTAGCGTGTTGCCCGTGAGGATACAAGCCGTCTCCGCCGCGCTCGACTCGCAAATCCGACGGTTTACGAAGTCGGTCTTCCGGTCGCGGCGCTCCGTGTCCCGGGCCTCGCGCGTGTGGCATAGGAGGTCCACTGCATGAATGTCGCCGCCGACAGGGCCGCCGATCTCCATGCGGCTCGATGCGCATAGCCACGACGTCACCCGGGGAACGCGCGCGGACGCCGGATGGCATAGGCTCCGGCCGACTCCGGCCACGCCGCGTCGTGACTAGACCCGCGGCGGATGCGCGGATGCGCGCGGGATTTCGGACGGGAGCCGGTACAGCTCGCGCGCGTTGCCGGCCCCGATCCGGAGCACGTCCGCGTCCGAGGCGCCGGCCGCCCTGAGAAACCGGACAAAGCTCTCCACGCGAGGCGGATAGGAGTCCGTCCGCTCGCCGGGCGGCAGGTGCGCCATTTCGAAATTGGTGCCGTAGGGCGGGAACGGCGGGTCCACGTGCGTGAGCCAGTCGGTGCCGCAGAGCAGCCGGTTGACAGGCACCTCCCTGAGCACGCGGGACAGGGCGGGCGCGTTGAAGTCGCGGATTTCAATCCAGAACGTGTCCGGGTAGCTCGGGAACACGCCGGCCAGCGTATCGAGGACCATGTTCGCCCAGGGGATAAAGTCCGGCTTCGGGCCGCATCCGATGGCATGTCCAAGCACCAGCTTGGCCTCGGGCACACGCCGGGCGATGCCCAGCAGGTCAATCAGGTGGTTCATGCCCGCCGTTGCCGGCTTGAGGTCGGCGATGTCCGGGTTCACGCCCAGCGAGGCGGGATAAAACATCCGGTCGGTTTTCGGGCGGCAATAGGTCCCGATATGGACCTGGACCGGCGCCTGGTACTGGACCGCCTTTCGGACCAGGCGCTCGACGGCATCGCTGTCCATTCGGTAGCTCATGATGTACTGGAGCATCTCGCCCAGCTGCACGAAGCCCCACTCCCCGAAGCAGACGTCCATGGCCCGGAGCGAGGCCTCGAGGAAATGCGGGTTGACCGTGCAACTGCCGAACACCCGGCCCGGCAGCCGCCGGGCCAGGTCGTGTATAAACCGGTTCCCCTCGAGAATCGCCGCCGGATCCGCCCGCATGCGGGAGGGATACGGGTCGTAGCAACTGGCAATCATCCGCAGATCGGCGTCGCACTGATCGAGCACGGCGGCCAGGTCGTCGGCCAACCGTTCGCGGCGCGTGCCGCCCGGCCCGATATCGCTCACGTGAATGTGGGTGTCCACCCACAGGCGCTTAGCGTGCATGGCATTATCCCTTTCGAGCGGCCGGGTCGACGGATCGTTGAATCGCCGCCAGCCAGTCCGTATAGCTGTACACCGGGGGAAACCAGCGGGCCGGTTCCGCTTCCAGGAGGGCGAGCCACGCGTCCACCATGGGACGCGTCCGGGCGCAGCGGAATGCCGCCGCCCCGAGCCGGCCGACGCGCACGATGCCCTGCCGGGTCATCACGGACTCGGCATGCTCGCGCGCCTCGAGGGACAGGGACGGCCATACGCCCGAGGTCATCCAGCCGGCGACTTCCCCGCGCCGCGCGGGCCGGTCGGCGTCCGGGCACCGTTCGAGCGCCCGCTCGACGAGCCGGGTCTCCACGTAATGGAGCATGGTGTTCACCCGGAAATTCACGCCGATGAAACAGTAGGCCGCGTTCCACTGGTACAGCCGTTCCCAGGGGCTTTCCCGGGCAAAGGCCTTGTCGCCAAACGGGCAGAGCCGCGGTCCGGCCGCGCCGTGGCGCGCGGTGAGTTCGGCGGCCCGCGCCCCGACGGCCGCCACGGAGTGCGTGGCGTGGTCGCTCCGGAAGGCATCCGGCCGCCGGCGCAGCGCTTCCGTAAGGGCGCCCACGTAGGACGGCGACGTCTTCGGGTCCCAGCGCTGAAACACCGTGTCCTTCTCCTCGGGTTTCCAGTTGCACAGAGTCGGCACCGCCACGGTGCCGCCCGGGCCGACGGCGTCGAGCAGGCCGTCAATCACCGCCCCGGGCCCGCCCTCGACGGTTCCCATGCTCTTCAGCGAGCTGTGGACCATGACCGTGTCGCCCTCGACGATGCCCACGGAGCGCGCCGCCCGCGTTACGTCGGCGCGCGTCACCCGGATTGCGGGATGGCCCGGTTCAACCTTCATGTCGCTCCTTTTCGATCGGACGCGCGCGCCCTTTGAGTGGCTGCCGTTCTCACGCCATGTCCAGAGTCACGACCAGCGGCGCGGCCGCCGGCGCCTCGAGTTCCGGCAGCGTCAACAGCGACGCCCCCTCCGCGTACTGCCAGCCGTCGAGCGTGTTGCGCCCGAGGCACACGCGGCGCGGCCGCGGGCCGTGCACCTGGATGACATACCGGCGGCGCTCGGGCATGCCGTCATAGCGCCCCTCGCGCGGGGCCGCCGTCAGGCGCCAGCCGGACGCCGTGCCCTCCAGTTGAAACACGGTCGCGGCCACCGCGCCCCGCCGATAGGCCTCGGTCTCGCCGTCGTCCTCGTACAGCACGAACGGCTCGTCACGGGGCCCCGGGAACATGTCGAGCCACAGGGTGTCCAGTGGTTTCTGGCCCCAGTGGGCCTGTTCCGGCCCCATGGGAATGATGGCGCCGGCGCGGGCGAACAGCGGCCCGCCCTTGCCGTCCGGCCAGACGGCCGGAATCGTGGCCGGCCCCAGCCGCTTCGCGCCCGTCCAGTAATCGTACCACTCGCCGGCCGGCAGGTGAATGCGGTCGGTAAACGCGCCGGCGAGGAGGGCCTCGCCGAACATGTACTGCAGGAGGCACCCGTCGGAGGCGGGATCGTCGGGGAACATCAGCGGCATGGCCCGCATGATGGGCAGGCCGGTCCGGTGGGCCACGTGCGCCATGGAATAGACGTAGGGCAGCAGGCGGTACCGCCAGCGGCAATAGTCCCGGAAGACCGCCGCCAGGTGTTCGCCTTGGAACCAGGGCTGGTTGTAGGTCCACCAGGAGTTGATCTGACACCAGGCCTGGAGGAATCCGAAGTGGATGCCCGCCTCGTTCCAGACCTGCATGTCGGTCGTGACGTTCGAGTGGCCGCCGCAGCCGTGGTTGAGCAGCGAGGTGAGCGGCTTGACGCCGCCGCCGGTGTCGCCCGCCCACATGGCGGCATACTGCTGGATGCCGGCATAGCCCAGGGCGATGTTGATCATCGGGCGCAGGCCGGTATGCCCGGCAAAGCCGCGGGCCATCTGCTTGGCGTACAGCACGGGATGCAGGTTGTGCAGCTCGTCGTCGGCCATGCCGTTGTACCACGTGCGGTCCGGGTGCTGCTGCACTTGGGCGCACGCATCGAGCTTGAAGGCCCGCGCGCCCTCGTCCACGAACGGCTTCAGGTGCTCGAACCAGGCCACGCCCGGCTTCGTCAGCGTGTCCATGTATCGGGCCCCTTTCAAGCGCTCATCGTCAATGGCCGCGTCCGGCGCCGGCTCGGCGCCGGGCACGGCGGCGCGGCCGGCCGCCGCCCGGGCTCGGAGCTGGCGCTCCTCGTGCTCGGTGAGGTCGTAGTCGCAACACAGCCAGAGACTGAGCTTGAATCCCATGGCACGCAACGCGGCGGCGAAGGTTCCGTGGTCGCGCTTGCCCTTGGCGTAGGCCGGTATGTGGAAGCGTTCCTTGTTCCAGGCCTTGTCCACGCTGAGGTCGTAATTCGTTTCCATCCAGCCCGGCTCGAGCCCGATGATGTCGCAGGGAATGTGCTGACGCCGGAACTCGAACGCCTCGTAGAGCATGTCCCGCGCGCGCAGGCCGCGATCGTCGCAGATAAAGGTGAGCCCGTACCCCCACGCCGGCAGCAGCGCCGGCCGACCCGTGACGCGCGTGTAACGGTCGAGCAGCCCGCGCGGGAACGCGCCGGCCATCAGGTAGTAATCCAGGGCGCCTTGCCGCGCCTGGAACGCCAGGCGGTCCGGCCGCGCGGCCCCGGCATCCACCGCGTGGAACCACGTGGTGTTGAGGAAGACAGCCCAGCCGGCCGAACTCATCACGAACGGGATCGGCGCATACGACGTCACGTTCCGGATGCGCATCTCGTAGCGGCCGCCGCGGCGCTGAATGCAGGTCCGGTCCACGTCTCCCAGCCCGTACAGCCGCTCGCCGCCGGCCAGCCGGAAGCCCGCCTCGAATCCCTGCCCGGCGGGTCCCGCGCCGGGCGGCTCGACGCGCGTCAGGACCCGGCCGGCCGCGTCGAGCAGGCACAGGCTGCCGTCCTCCGTCCGGACGCGGAGCGTCGCGTCGGGCGCGGCCAGCGCCCATTCGCCGGGCGCTTCCCGAACCTGCGCGGCGGAGGCCGCCGGCGCCGGTTCGATCCCGATGATCCCGTAGCGGTTCAACCCGCTCTCGCCGTCGCAGGGGCCGGCGCCCGCCCTGACCCGGAAGATGCCGGCGTCCAGGCACTCGATCCGGAGGCAGCACCCGTTCGCGAGGGGGATACGATGTGACACAGCCGCGGTCGTTGACATGGCGTGTTCCTTTGTCCGCGGACAATCCCGGTCGGTCATGGGGCCGGCGCGGAGGGCGGTTGGCTCCCGGCATCCGCCCTCGCGCCCGAGTGCGCCGCCTCGAGGCCGCGCAGGCTTTCCAGCGCCGCGTCCGCCAGGCGGTCGCCCGTTTCAGGCGCCATTTTGCTCCACCAGGCGAGGGTGCTTTCGTGCCCGCCGCGCCGGGCAAACGCCGCGGGCGCGGGCACGTAGCCAAGCCACCCGTTGGTCGTGCTGAGCATCCAGGTGTGTCGGATGGGGCTGCGCGCCTTGATGGCCAGGACGCTGTCGCTGAAATACTCGGCTGGAATGCCGACCAGCGCCGCCGGCCCCACCCCGATCGCCTGGACAGGGACGTCCACCCCACTGCCCGCGGCATGCGCGGCGCGCAGTTGCTCGACCGACCAGGCATACCAGCCGCGCTCGATCAGCCCGCCGAGGATGCCGGGAAAATAACCGGGATCCTCCGCATGGGCCGCCAGGTCCTCGAGCCCCTCCCGATAGCGGAGCGCCACCGTGACCTCGCGCACCGCGAGCCGGGGCGCCGGGCTGAACACCATGGCCGGGAGGGCCCGGTCCACGTGCTCCGCGAGCGCGCGGCCGATCGCATCCATGTCGGGCTTGTGCCGCGGCTCGGGCGTCAGGTACTCCATGTGCTGCACGTTGCCGCCGCCGCCGTTGGAAAACAGGGTGACGCACTGCGGCCCCAGGGCGTCTTTCAGCGATTGGTCCAGCACGCCCGGGAAGCCCGCCGAGATATGCCGCCCCATCCCGTGCGTGGCATGGCTCCCGAAATTGACCAGCACCCCGGCGATGGCGGCGCCCCACCTCCGGGTCAATCACGCTCTCGTGGCAGAGCATGTCCGGCGCCTGCTCGATGGCCGGTTGCGTCACGACCGTGCCGTCGCGCGCGACAAAGCGCCGCACGAAACTCAGCCGCGTCTCGAAGCCGGCCCCGGCGCCCAGTTCCACCGGCTGCCGACGGCGGTCGGCCTCCAGGACCGCCTGCACGCCCTGCTCCAGCATGAAGGCGATGTAGGCCTCGTCCTTCGCCGAGCCGGGTCGCTCGATGACCGCCGGGCAGGCATGATTGTGCGTGGCGCAGACCATCACGTGGCGCTCGGACACTCCGAGCGCGCCGGACACGGCGTGGCGGAACCGTCCGGCGTCCTGCGCCTCGATGATCACCACGTCGAAGGCCACGAGCACCGCCTTCACGCCCCCCGCCGCGAAGACCGCCGCCTTGGCGTGAATGGGGTCATGGACCGTCTCGGTGCGTCCATAATATATCCGTACTGGTAAACGGCGCGGAGTAATGTCGGCTTCCGCGAACCCGGCTTCCAGGTCATGCATGTGCGATCCTCTCGTCAGAGCGCGCCGCCGGACACGCGCTCCCGGCAGCGCCGCCCCGACCGTCGTGCCGCGCCCGAGCGGACGGACACGGTCCCGTGCCGGGATTGCCGGCTCACTGTATTGTCAGCAGCGCCCCGGCCGGCAGATATTCAAAGCACCCCATGTCCGCCCGACCGCTGAACCGGTCGGGACGGCGGCGCTCGTCCAAGTCCGGCGCGCCGTCCATGTCGGGCAGGTTCGTGCCCGTGTTGATGCACGGGGACTCCGCCTGTAGCCGCAGGTTGGTGGACTCGAGGAAGAGCGGGTCGCTAGTCGTGCTGCCTTGCCCGGCATAGCTCAAGCCGCAGGAATAGAAGTTGACGACTTCCTCGTCTTTTCTGCTGTTTCCCCACGAAATGCAGTTGATGTTCGTGGATGCCCGGATTCCGCCGCCATACCCGGACGAATTGGCGCTCAGCGTGCAGTGGTACAGCGTGGCGTACCGGACCCCGCCCCCGGCATTGCTCCCGGTGTTTTTATAGATGAGACAATTGAACATCTTTAATAGACCTGTGCCGGATCCATATACCCCGCCTCCTTGGTACGCGGAGTTGGCGATGAGCTGGCAGTTGCTGAGGACACCTCCTCCATAAAAGCCGCCGCCGCCCACCGTCGCTGACCCGGCGGTGTTTCCGAGCAGCACGCAATTGCGCATCACACTGCAGTTATAGGCGCCGCCGCCGGAGCCCGTGGCGGCCGTATTGCTTTGGATCGTGCCATCGTACAGACGGCTTTCCAGCACGCCCCCGGCGGACACTCGCCCCGTGTTGTATTCCACAAGACACCCGTAGAGGGCCAGGGCTTGCGCCCCGCCGCCATCCCTCGCCGTGTTGGCGCTCAGGGTGCAGTCGGTCAGGGAATAATTGGTGGTCACCAACCCGACCGCCCCGCCGCCCAGATTGCTCGCGATATTGCCGGCTAGCAGAGTTCGATAGGCGGTCGCGCGATACAGTCCGCCGCCGTTCGTCGCGGAGTTGGCCGACACCCGGCAATCGTAGAGGGTCGCATACGCCGCGCCGCCGCCGTGCGCGGCCGGCCCGGAATTATTGACGATCACGCAGTTCGATACGACGGTATTGGTGGATTCGCCCAGGAGTCCGCACCCGTTGACCGCCCGGGAGGCAAACACCCCGTTGCTGAGGGTGAATCCGATCAGTGCAGCGCCGTTGGCCAGCCACACGGGCCGCACGTCGGCCTCGCCCCGGATGAGCGTCCGGGCGGGGTCATCGTCCAGGCTGCGCACCACGACGGCTTTGCCCACCATCACTCGGTTCGCCACGCTGTCCTTGACCGTCGAGCCTACCGCGTACGTGCCGTTGCTGACCCACACGGTCTCGCCCGCGTCCGCGGCATCCACCGCGTACTGGATGCCCGTGGCCGCGCCGGCCCAGTTCGTGAACCCATTGGCGGCGTCATGCCCGCCGTCCAGCGAGACGTACCGCTCGAGGGCACACGCCGCTCCGGCTGCCAGCCGCCCAACCCGACCGTCGCCCATCGCTTTCCTTGCGCCTTCATGCCGTCTCCTGTTCACGGGAATGACCTGCGCCATTCCGCGTACGCCGTCCGGCCGTTCCCATCGAGGGGCTGTCGCCGCCGGACATGTCGGCGACCCTCTCGGAGCGGATGTCCTGCCCGCCCGGGTGAAGCCGCGGGGTTGAAAGACCGCGTCGGCTCGCATCATCGTTCGGTTAAGGGGTTCGCACCTCGATCCCCGCAATCCCGATCCAGCCCCACGTGTAATCGTGAAGTATCTGCCCGGCGCCCTCGATGTCAACCGCGCGGCTCGCGACCCCCGGCCCGGTATCCGGGGTCTGGTTGAGCAACACCACGTCGTTCGTGCCCGCGACAAAGACGCCCGCGGGCGCATCCTGCTCGATCCGGGTCCACTGCGCTTCCCCGAATTCGTTGCGGCCTTCCGCCAGGACGCGGCCATTGACGCGCACCTGCCACAGGGCGCGGCCGGGTTTCTCGTCGTCCAGACCCTCGATCACCAGGCGCGCGCCGGCCGGCGGCGCGGCCGTCAACGCCACGAGGAACCGGGCTTGGCCATACCCGGAGGAAGGCCGGCGGAGAATCAACGCCGGGCGGCCCAGGAGCGTTCCGGACTCGCCGCCCCGCGCACTCGCGGCCGTCAGGCGCCACCCGCCTTCGATGGGCTGCGGGGCGAGCGCCCCGAACGAGAGGGCCGTCTCCGGGCGTTCGACGATCGCTTGCACGGTCGGGTTCGTTCGCCAATCGGCCCGCGGCACATCGAGCCCCGCCACATCCTTGAGCCACTGGTCAATCGTGGAGTTGTAATACACCTGGTCGGACACCCTGTCCCGCATGATGGATAAAAACTCCGAGAGGCGCCGGCCAAAGTCCGACTCGCTCATGCCGTTCAGCCCCCGGACCGGATTGCGCTGGGTGAGGTCCACCTTGAGCAACGTCCACAGTTCGGCCCGCACCCGGTCCCGCCGGACCGGATCCTCCGCGACGGTCCGCACGGCCTCGGCACAGCACGCGTAGGCGCGATCCATTTCCGCCCCGGTCAGCAGCGCGGGATGGGAGCGTCCGACCGGGACGGGGCGCCGGATGACGGTGTGCCCGTGGGACGCGGCGGGCAGCGGCGGCTCGCCCTCGTGGGTATAGGCGGCCAGGGCCGCCTGGACCAGGTCGAAATAGCGGCGCATGGCCGGGGCCGCGCGCCCGTAATACAGGTCCATG
>CAZUYI010000007.1:0-6985 GCA_964624095.1 uncultured Verrucomicrobiota bacterium
AGCAGGCAATAGAGACGGCACGAAGTTCCGGCAGGGTCGGGCCGCCGGCCGGACCGGGCCGCTCCCAGCGGCCCGCGTGCAGCGGCCGGGGTGAGGTCACCCCGGCTCCAGTGCGAGCCATTCGCCCCGCGGACTGTCCCCTCGGCGTCGGGATCGGCCTCGGCATTGCTGCTTCTTATCGTATTCGTCCACGTACTCGATTCCCCATCCTCGTTCGCGTACGCGTCCCCGTTCTTCTCGTCGTCCGTTCTCGTCGCGCGCACTCGTCGGCCGACTCTTGTGTCTTCGGGAAACGATAACGGGCGACGAGAGCGGATTACGAGCGGCTCCGGTCATTCCGTACGCATACGCGTCCGGTTCAGCGTAGCTCGATCATCGAGCCGGCGGGGATATACTCGTAGGCTCCGATGTCCACCTGGCGGCTGAACCGGTCCGCGCGCGCACGCCCGTCCAGGTCCACCGCGGACTCGATCCACGGCTCGTTCGTCCCGGCGTTCACGCAGGGGGAGTCGGCGGTCAGCCGCCAGTCGTTGTTCGACGGGTCCGCGAATACCGGGTAATCCGGGATATTATTGGCGCCCGGCAGGCTGGCCGCGGTCGGCGTGCAGCAGTTCGTGAAGGTGGATCCCGTCCTATCGAGATACACGTCATGCACGGAACCGGCCCGATTGGAATAAATGATGCAATTCACCATCGCGTTCGTGTCGCGGGTGAACAGTCCGCCGCCAAAGGTTCCAGTGGCCCGGTTGCTGACAATCGTGCAGTGGTCTAGTGTGCTGACGAAGCCCCCGCCTGGCCACAGGCATATGCCCCCGCCGTTCTGATCCGTTACATTCCGCGCGACAAGGCAATTGCGCATGACCAGGGCCGCACTATTTGCCTCCACCCCCCCGTACAGATTGGCATAGTTATCCACCACCTCGCATTGCTGCACCGTCTGAACGCCATAAGCGAACAGCCCGCCCGCGCGGCTTAGGCTGCTGTTTTCGCTGATGGTGCAGTTCGATAACAGGGACGGGCCGGCTGACGCATTATAATGAAGATATACACCGCCCGCGCGTATTGTTCCGGTTCCGTTCGCGAGATTCTGTCTGACCAGGCAATGGAGGCCGGTGGATCCCAACAAGTAGATTCCGGCGCCATTGAATGCCTCATTTGAAACGACGGTGCACTCCGTGACCAGCACGCCGTATGCGGCGTAGATGCCGCCTCCGCTTCGAGATTGTCCGTTGGTTGATGTGGTTTTATTGTCGCTGATCGAGCAGCGCGAGACCTTTGTGGTTTGTGTCACGTACATCCCGCCGCCGTTGCCGCCGCCGCTATACCACCCCACCTCATTATTACTGATCCCGCAGTGGTGAATCGTGCCGGTACCGTACATGTACAGCCCGCCACCCACATATATGGCTTTGTTGTCGCGAATGGACGGGCAGTCGAGCACCTGCCAACGGGAGCCCCCCACGTGCACGCCGCCCCCCCCATAATAAGAGGCGACTGCATTGGTCGCGCTGTTGCCCGCAATCACGCAATTCGAAATGATGCCGTTCCCGGCAGCTCTTCCGAATATCCCGCCGCCGGCATTTGGGGCCTCGTTCCCGGTCACGGTGCAGTTCACCACCTGGCCCGTCATGATGTAAATCCCGCCGCCATAATCGGGTGCAAGGCCGTTCGTGACGGTGAACCCGTCCAGCACGCCGGCGTTGATAAAGACACAGCGGTCGTTGCGCCCGCCGTCGAGAATCGTCTGGCCGGCCCCACCCGCGCCCACCAACCGCACGCCCTTGTCCAGGTACAATTGCTCGTCCAGGGAATACGTTCCGTTCGAGACCCAGATCTCATGGTTCTCGCCCGCGACGATGGCGTTCGACGCCAGCGCGTTGCCGATCGTGGCGTACGCCTCGGCCCAGTTCGTGCCGCTGGCGGCATCGCTGCCGTTCGTAGCCACGTACCAGACAGCGGCCCGGCCCGGACAGAGAGTCAACCCCAGCCACGCGCACAGGCCCAGCCATAACAGCTTGTTCATCGGCGATACCTTCCTGTTATGTTCGCGCCCGCTCGGGCGCCCGAATGTGGGGGGAACCGGCTCCAGCCAACACGTCTGTACAAAGCATAGTCTGCCCCCCCTGGAATCAACCCCGAATCATCGCCGTTTTCTGTGTGTCAGGGTCTTTCCCGTCCGCGTCCCCGTTCTTCCCGTCATCCGTTCTCGTCGCGCGCACTCGTCGGCCGACTCTTGTGTCTTCGGGAAACGATAACGGGCGACGAGAGCGGACCACGAGTGGCTCAGCGTCTGTCCCGGTTGCGTTCGCGCTCGGTTCAGCGTAGCTCGAACATCGAGCCGGCTGGAACATACTCGTAGGCGCCGATGTCCACCTGGCGGCTGAACCGGTCCGCGCGCGTATGCCCGGGCAGGTCCACCGCGGACTCGACCCACGGCTCGTTTGTCCCGGCGTTCACGCAGGGGGAGTCGGCGGTCAGCCGCCAGTCGTTATTCGACGGGTCCGCGAATGCCGGGTAATCCGGGATGTTATTGGCGCCCAGCAGGCTGGCCGCGGTCGGCGTGCAGCAGTTGGTGAAGACGGACACTCCAGCAGTAAGATCTTCGACCAGATTGGAGTAGATAATGCAGTTCACCACGATGTTGCTGTTTTGGCAGAACAGTCCGCCCGGCTTGGTCTGGGCCCGATTGCTAACGATGGTGCAGCTTTCCAACCGGGGCGTGACTGTCGCGGTTGCATTAAGGAAGAGGCCGCCTCCAGACCCGCTGCTGATGTTGCGCGTAATCAGGCAATTCCGGACCGTCACCGGAGACTGGTTGACTTCCATGCCCGCATACGCTGCCGCCTGGTTGTCCACCACCACGCATCGCTCGATCGTGTGAGCCCCCGTCCCGGTGATCCCGAGCCCGCCGCCCCGGGACGTGCTGGTGTTGTTGCTGATGACGCAATCCGAGATCGCACAGGAGACCGTACTGTTCACGAATACGCCACCGCCGCGGAGCGTTCCGGTGCCCACGGCGCGGTTGGCGCTGATATCAGGACAGTTGCGGAGGGCGCCGCCGCTCATATACACCCCGCCGCCTTGAAACGATTCGTTTGCGCGGATCGTGCAGTTCGAAGCCAGGCTGGCGCCGGCGATGTAGATTCCGCCGCCGGCCCCAGCGTTGCCCAGCCGGGCCATATTGCTGACGATCAAACAGGCATCCGCCCGGGCGCCGTTGTCCAAATACAACCCGCCTCCAGCATATACGCCCAACGTTACGATATTGTTGCTGATCGTGCAGCCCATGACCAGGCTGGCGCCGTCAATACACGCGCCGCCGCCCTTATAGTAGGCTACGTTGTCGTTGATGGACGGGCAATCGAGCATCCGCCATCCGGCGCCCGCCAGATAGGCGCCGCCCCCCCCCGTGTAGGTCCCGCCTGAATTGGTGGAGGTATTCCCCGCGATCACGCAATTCGAAACCAGGCCTACGCCGCCCGACTCGCCAAAAATCCCGCCGCCGGCGTAATACCCGCGGTTCCCGGCCACGGTGCAGTTCAGGACCTGGCCCGTGACGATATAAATGCCGCCGCCGAACCGGTACCCTACCGCGTTGGCCGCGTAGCCGTTGGTCACGATGAACCCGTCCAGGATTCCGTTGGTGATGAACACGCAGCGGATGTTCATCCCGCCATCGAGAATCGGCTTGTCGGCCCCCGCGCCCAACAGCCGCACGCCCTTGGTCAGGTATAGTTGCGCGCTCAAGTTGTACGTTCCGTTCGAGACCCAGATTTCATGGTTCTCGCCCGCGACGATGGCGTTCGACGCCAGCGCGTTGCCGATCGTGGCGTACGCCTCGGCCCAGTTCGTGCCGCTGGCTGCATCGTCGCCGTTCGTGGCCACGTACCAGACAGCGGCCCGGCCCGGACAGAGACTCAACCCCAGCCACGCGCACAGGCCCAGCCATAACAGCTTGTTCATCGGCGATGCCTTCCTGTTGTGTTCGCGCCCGCTCAGGTGCCCGCCCGCGGCGGGCGGGCACCTGAGGGAATCAGCCCCAGCAATCCCATCTGTACAAAGCATAGTGTGCTCCCCCCTGGAAGCAACCCCAAAATCAACGCTGTTTGTCCCGGTCTTTCCCGTCCGCGCTCGTCCCGTGTCCCGTTCTCGTCGCGCGCACTCGTCAGCCGATTCCTGCGCGGTCGGAAAACGATAACGGGCGCCGAGAGCGGATCACGAGTGGCTCCCGCCATTCGGGGTCCCTTGAAAACTGAGATAGTGATTGACCCTGGGGCATGGCGAAGCAGAATAACGGCTGTCACGGCGAGAACATGGACCCTACGGATCAGGAGCAGACGCCATGCCGAAGCGGGAGATGACGTTGGACTGGATGAGCGGGGGCGCCGGGCGGTCGGATCGCGTGCCCGCGCCCTGGACGCCGGTGCGCGCGACGGGCGACGCGCTGTCATGCTGGGGCCGGGCGCACGCGTTCCGGGGCGGGCCGCTGCCCGCGCAGATCACCAGCGCGGGCGAAGCGCTGCTGGCGCGTCCGATCGCGCTGAGCGCGCGGCTTGACGGCGCCTGGCGGACGTGGCGCGCCTGCAACGCGGCGCCGCCCGAGCGGCATCCCCATGGCCGCTGGGCACGGCGCGCGGCCGGCGGGCGGCTTGGCCGCCTGGCCCTGCGCAGCGCGGCGACCGTTCACTATGACGGGACCGTCCGGGTGGACCTCGCCGTCGAGCCGCTCGAGCCGGTACCGCTCGAGGCGCTGCGGATCGAAATCCCGGTCAGGCGGAGGCACGCCGGGTTTCTCTACGCCCCCTTCACGCCGGCCGTTCGGACGGCGGAGTTGCCGGCGGGCGGGGCGGCCGGGCCGTGGAGCCCGCTAATATGGCTCGGCTCGGACGAGCGCGGGCTCGGCTGGGGTTGCGAGTCGGACGCCGGCTGGGACGAGGGGCCCGACGCCCTGGCGCTGGTCCCCGGCCGGGGCGAGGTGGCGCTCCGGCTCGAGGTCGTACGCCGCCCGCGCCGGCTGGAGACGCCGCTGCGGATCGGGTTCGCGCTCCAGGCCAATCCCTGGCGCCCGGCGCCCAAAGACCCGGCCGAGTTCCGCAACATCCACGTGCACTGGTATGACGAACTGTCCGAGGCTACCCTGCGCGACTGGCGGGCGCGCGGCGCGCGGACGATTATCTTCCATTCCGCCTGGGCGGACCTGCACGCGTATCCTGAGACGGCGCACGCCCGCGCGCTGCGCGCACTCGTCGGGCGCTGCCGCCGGGCGCGGCTCAAGCTGCTGCTCTATTTCGGCGTCGAGCTGTCGTCCGGCGCGCCGGAATGGCCGGTCTGGAGCGAGGCGTGGCGGATGCTGGGGGAAACCCGCCAGGAGCACGGCTACGTGCCGTACCGTCCGCCCTGCGACCCGGCCTTCCACGTGTGCTCGGCGTCGGGCTGGCAGGATTTCATCGTCGCCGGGATCGAACACGTGATGAAGCACTACGGCGTGGACGGCGTGTACCTGGACGGGCTGCCGGCGTGGCCGTCCGGGTGCCGCAACCGGCTGCACGGCTGCGGGACCGAGCGGCCGGACGGGACCACGGCGCTCACGAGTCGGCTCTGGCAGGGGCGCGCGCTGATGGAACGCATCTACACGGCCGTGCGCGCGGTCAAGCCGGACGGCCGGATCAGCCTGCATGCCAACCCGGGCCCGCTCTGTTTTACCGGGCCGTTCGGCACCGACTGTTTCGGCGGCGAGCAGTACGGCGGCGATTTCCGCAAGGCGGCGCTGGACCCCGTGCGCGCGTTCCACGTCGGATTGCCGGGCTGGGGCCTGCCCAGCGAGTTGATCGCGTACACGCAGTACGACGCCGCGGTCGCGACGGGGCTTCTACACGGGCTGTTGCCGCGGCCCATGGGGAAGCGCTCGTATTTCCAATCGCTCGTGTTCGGCGTGTGGGCGGTCCAGGATGCGTTTGGCGTGGGCCGGGCCGACTGGCATCCGTACTACCGGGCCGCCGGCCTGGTGCGCGGGCTGCCCGAGGGCATCCTGGCGAGCGCCTGGAACCGGCCCGGGCACGGGCTGCTGCTGGTTGTCGCCAACCGCGGGAACGACGACCGGCCCGTGACCCTGTCGGTCGCCGCGCAACGGCTGGGCCATGGCGAGGCGCTCGAGGCGCTGGACCTGCTGCCCGGCGGGGTCGAGTGGGAGCAGCGCGGGCGCCGGTTCTCGGCCGTCATTCCGGGGGCCGGCTTCCGGCTGGTGTTCCTGGCGCCCGGTGGCTCGGCGCTCTGGCCGCGAATGCGGCGCGCGGCCTCGCGCATCGCGCTGGAGCCGGACCTGCGCGCACAGGTGGACGAGTGGCAGATGTGCGGCCCGTTCGCGCCCGCCTATCCGGACGACCCGTCCGCCGCCAAGCGGGACGTGCCCGCCGGCTACCGCGGGATGGAGACCGTATTCCCGCCGGACGCGCCGGACGGCGGGGCGGGCGGCCCGCCGTGGCGGACCGTCAAGGCCCGTGAGCACGTGGTGGGGATACGGTCAGATGTGGCGACGGATGGCTGGTGCGTCGTCTATGCGCGCACGCGCCTGCTCTTTCCGCACCTGGTCCCGCTCACGGAGCGCAACCCGGTGGATATCCACGTGATCCCGTTCCACGCCATGCGGGTGAGCGTGAATGGCCGCGAACTCTTCGCGCACGGCGGAGCAGGTGCGCCGCGGTATGGGCAGGGCAGACACGAACCCGTGCGCCTGCGCACCGAGCTGCACCCGGGCTGGAACGAGGTGCGGATCAAAATGGTCAACCGCCGCAGCGGCTCGTTGTTCTTCAAGGTCACCGAGCCGGACGCCGACGCGCCGCACCACCTGGTGACGCTTCGCGCGACCGATCCGGCCTGAGGCGGAGGCGGCGCCGGCGCCACCTCCGGCGGCGTGAACCATCACCGGGTACCGGAATCGGAAGGCTCGGTTGACGAGCGCGCGCGACGGGAACGGGAAACGGGAAGA